>JAQWCZ010000176.1 GCA_028705705.1 Paludibacter sp. | reverse complement strand
TGCAACTGGCTTCAGGGAAAAAAGACGATGCCCTGAAAGGCCTACAACAAGCTGCTAAATCTGAACCTGAAAATTGGTGGTATAATACAAATCTGATTAGTTTGTTTATCCAGGAAAAAAAATATGATGAGGCAATTATAATCGGTGAATCTTTATTAAAAAAATATCCTGAAAAAGAATATACTTATAATGTATTAATTCAGCTTTACAAAGAAACGAAGCGGTTCTCAAAAGCCATCGCTATGTATGAAAAACTGGAGCAGATAACCGGAATCAATGAACGAATTGTCTTTGATAAAATAAGACTTTACCTTGCAAACAACAACATCAAAAAAGCTCATACTGAAATAGATAAGTTAATTCAGAAATTCCCAAGGGATAACAGATACAAAATTTTAAAAGGTGATATGTTGTTACAACAGGGTAAAATGCCTGAAGCTTATGCCCTGTATGAGTCAATATTGAAAAAAGAACCTCAAAATCCTTACGTTTTTGTTTCTCTTTCTGATTATTACAAAGCTACTGATAATCCTGAGAAATCATTGGAATATATTATCCTGGCGTTGAAAA
Source organism: Paludibacter sp. (assembly GCA_028705705.1). Lineage (GTDB taxonomy): Bacteria > Bacteroidota > Bacteroidia > Bacteroidales > Paludibacteraceae > Paludibacter. The sequence goes on along the minus strand of JAQWCZ010000176.1, from coordinate 4,289 downwards.
ACGGACAGCTTGATATGGCGGGTAAACTCGAAATACTTGGACAGCATATCGAAAACATTATAAAAGCCGATGGAAATATTGAAGAAACTGAAAATCTGTTTAAACTGCTGATTGAACATTATCCACTGGAAGAAGAAGTCCATGGTTATTATGCTGCGTTTTTACAGTATTTGAAAAGACCGGAAGAAGCGGCACTTGCTTATGAATCAATGTTAAATATAAATCCCAAAAATCAACAAACCTGGCTAAGTCTGATTCAAATCTATTTTGACAAGAAAGATTATGATACGGTAATCAACATTACCAACAGAGCAATTGAGGCGACAGAAGAAAAGCTGATGTTTTACTTCTACAAAGGCATTACGTTAGAAATAAAAGAACAATATGAGGAAGCGCTTAACACGCATACAACAGCGCTTTCCCTTTTTAAAGCGGGAGAAAAGCCGGAACTTAAAAGTGATATCTATGCACATTTGGGAGATATCTACATGAAATTTAGTAAAACAGAAGAAGCCTATCAGGCTTATGAAGAATCGGTTAATACAAATCCCAATAACCTGGTCGCCCTGAATAATTTTGCATACTACCTTTCTCTTGAAAAAAGGGAACTACAAAAGGCGGAAAGAATGAGTGCCAAAACAGTGGAGAAAGAACCACGAAACACTACCTATTTAGACACTTACGCATGGATTTTTTATCAACAGGGCAATTATTCATTGGCTAAATTCTATATTGAACGGGCTATTGATAATATGAAAAAAGAAGAATCTCCGGGTGTGATTCTGGAACATTATGGTGACATTCTCTGGATGCTTGGAGATCAGGATGACAAAGCCATTGAAACCTGGAAGAAAGCGTATGATTCAGGATATCAAACAGAAGAATTGAAAGCAAAAATTGAAAATAAAGGTTGGAAAAGATAATATGCACAAAAGTATTTATAAAATATTCTTGCTAACATCGCTGATTATTTTTCTTGCAGGTTGTAAAACCACCCGAAAAGCTACAACTGCTGAAACACCCACTGAAGCTCAGCAGTTGGTTTTAATGGTGCAAAGCTCGGAACCTAAATTCAATAATATTGAATTTAAACGTATGAGTATCGGATTGAATCTGAACGAAAAATCACGTTATAACAGTATCGCAAGCTGTAAAATAATTCCTGATTCTGTCATTCATATTTCTGTCCAACCTTTCTTTGGTGTTGAAATGTTTATGGCAAGACTAACACCGAATCAAATATTAATAATTGATAAATTAAAAGGCGTTTATTATCAATCAGATTACAGTATCTTTGAACATCAATTCGGATTAGCAATCAATTATCGTGCTTTTGAATCTTTATTTACGAACAAACTGTTTTCAATTGTTACGGACAGTAAAATGGAAGGAACAAGGCAACCTGTTGCTGATGAAAAAACGAATAAGATGTTATCATACAAAAATGGATCATTAGATCAGCATTTCTATTTGAATGAAAACTATAGAATCCGGGAAATGGCTGTCAGTTCCAATTCGGGAAATGAACAATTTATAGCTTATTATTCAGATTTTACACAAAACGGAAATATCTTATTTCCATCAGACATGCGTTTTCAATTAAAAAATAGAACTGAATTGTATAGTATAAACATGTCAATCAGCCGGTTAGCAGTTGATGAAACCATCAATATCCCGGAATTGAATCTGAATCAATACAGACAGGGTAACATCCTGTCTCTGATAAAATAAGTACTAATAACATGCGCAAAATAGCAATCATATTACTCACGTTACTGAGCCTGACAATTGCAGTCGGTCAGACAATCAAAGAATTGGAGGAACAACGCAGGAATGCATTAAAGCGACTTGAAACAACGAGTAAAGTGTTGAGTGAAACCAAGAAAACACAACGCAGTTCCCTCAACAAATTGAATATTATCAATAAGAATATTAAAGAACGAAAATCACTCATCAATAACATCACCAGGGAAATTTCTGCTTTAGATAATGAAATAACGAAACTGAACAGCGAAAACCGCAAACTCCAACGAGAACTCGAAACCTATCAAGCTGATTATGCCAACATGGTCAGAGAAGCCTATATCAACCGGAGTGTGTATTCGAAAATTTTATTTATTTTGTCTGCAGAAACATTCGACCAATCGTTCCGGCGTTTACGATATATGCAGGAATATTCGGAATATCGGAAAGAACAAATGCGGAAAATTGAAAACACCAAACTTGAAATAGCAAAAAAAACGGAACAACTGGCACAACATAAAAAAACGCAGGTTGATATCAAATCACAAAAAAACGTTGAACAAAACAAATTGATTGCTGATCAAAGAAAAGAAAACTCAGTGTATACTGATTTAAAGAAAAAAGAGAAAAAATTACAGGCAGATTTAAAAAAACAACAAAAAATCGCAAACGACCTGAACAGGAAAATTGAAGCGCTGATCGCCGAGGAAGTCAGGAAAGCGGAAGAGAAAAGAAGGAAAGAAGAACAAGCCAGAAGAGTCAAAGAACCGGGAGCCAAAGAACCTGAAACCACTCCTCGAACAACTGAAAAGGGTTATGCCATGACAAAAGAAGAAAAGTTGATTTCGGGGAATTTTGCCGCTAACTCGGGACGGTTGCCCTGGCCAGTCGAACGTGGTTTTATCAGTGGAAGGTTCGGAGTACAACCTCATCCGACACTTAAATATGTGACGACTAATAACAAAGGGATTTACATCCAAACCCCTACAAAAACCAATGCACGGGCTGTTTTTGAGGGAGTTGTTACACAACGTTTCTCGGTTCCGGGAAGTAATAACGGAGTGATTATTCAACATGGGCAATACCGGACTGTTTATGCCAACCTGACCAATATCTATGTGCGGGTGGGACAAAAAGTGGATGCCAAACAAAATATCGGACAAATTTACACGGATCCGGAAAATGACAACAAAACTGAATTGTTCTTCCAGATTTGGAAAGAACGGACAATCCTGAATCCGGAATCCTGGATTGCCAGATAAAAAAAACTTTTTAACTTTAAATTACAGACAACAGAGATATGGACGAACTGAATGGGATGCAACAGGTTGATTACAGCGACAGTAATATTATTACACTGGAGGGATTGGAACATGTCCGCCGCCGTCCGGGGATGTATATCGGCAAGTTAGGCGACGGTTCGCATGCAGATGACGGGATTTATGTGTTGCTGAAAGAAGTGCTGGATAACTGTGTGGATGAATTCCGGATGGGAGCGGGAAAGCAAATTAATGTAACTGTTCATGACCGATACGTCGAAGTCAGGGATTTTGGACGAGGTATCCCGCTTGGTAAAATGATAGATGCCGTTTCCATCATGAATACCGGTGGGAAATATGACTCCAAAGCGTTTAAAAAGTCGGTCGGATTGAATGGTGTGGGAACAAAAGCAGTGAATGCGTTGTCCGATAAATTTATTGTGCAAAGTTTTCGCGAGGGTCAAACTCGCCGCGCTGAATTTGAAAAAGGTAAAATTACAACCGAAACTGGCATTACTGAAGATACTACTTCTGAAAGAGGAACTTATGTGTATTTTGAACCCGACAACACCATGTTCGAGAAATATAAGTACAACGAAGAGTTCATTGAAACCATGCTTCGGAATTATGCTTATCTCAATACCGGTTTAACCATCAGATTCAACGATAAGAAAATCAGTTCCAAAAACGGTTTGCTGGATCTGCTGAATGAAAATATTACAGCAGATATGCTCTACCCAATTATCCACCTGAAAGGGGAAGATATTGAAATTGCTTTCACACATACCGATCAATATGGCGAAGAGTATTATTCTTTCGTGAACGGACAGCACACCACTCATGGTGGCACGCATCAAAGTGCTTTCCGTGAGGCAGTTGGTCGTACCATCAAGGAATTCTATAACAAGAACATGGAGCTGACTGATGTTCGAAACGGTATTGTAGCAGCAGTTGCCATCAGTGTAGAAGAACCTGTTTTCGAATCACAAACGAAAACAAAACTGGGTTCGAGAGACATGGCCAAAGATGGTGTTTCTATTAATAAATATATTTCAGATTTTCTGAAAAAAGAACTGGATAACTACCTCCACCGCAATACTGAAACTTCAAACATCTTGTTACAGAAGATTCAGGATTCGGAAAAAGAAAGGAAAGCCATTGCCGGCGTAACTAAACTGGCCCGTGAACGTGCTAAAAAAGTAAATTTACACAACAAAAAATTACGGGATTGCCGGCTTCATTATAACGATATCAAAGGGAATGTGGATGATTCCTGTATTTTTATTA
>JAQWCZ010000175.1 GCA_028705705.1 Paludibacter sp. | reverse complement strand
GCAGTGGTTGCACTTTTCACATCAAAGAAATCAGGAGTCAGGCTATTCGATAAATCAGTTATTCCGGAAAAAGTCATCACCGTTCCTTTACCGAGATACATCTGTCCCATTTTCCAATTTTCTTTGGTGGTAACATTCAGGTTATTGGTTGAAGATAATTCAACCGTTTCGAATGTCGAAACATCCATTGAAGTTGCCGGCACCAGTTTGTCCCCATCTCCTTTAACTGTGAAATTGAACAAATCGAGTGTAATTTTATTGAAACCGACGAGTGTAGGATCGGATAGCGTAATCATCTCACCTGTAATACTTTTCACAGTAGTTCCTTCGATAACAGGGTACACTAATCCCAAACCATTATTTACCCAACCAAACGCGATATTCTCCCCGTTTTTCCAGTCAGGTTTTTTAAACTTATCCACTTTTGTAACCAACCTGAAACTAATTTCACTCCCGAAAGTCAGACCGGTTGCTTCATAGATGTAATTTTCGGCATCTACTAACTTCAATTCCACAGTTGAAGTATTGGTAACCAAAAATATCGTGGGTATTGGTGGTCGCGAAGCAATGGTATTAAAGACAACCGTGTCTTTTTTTGTTCCTTCAATATTGATGGAAGACACATGTACTTCTACTTCTACTCCATCCGGCATGTGAGCGACAAAAGGCACGCCATACCGCTGGGCATACGCAGCACTGTATCCTTTAGTCCGGATGGTTTCAGAAGCAATGATTTCATCATTCACGACTACTTTTATCTCCAGCGTAGAAAGAGGTGTCAACGGGTCGGAAACCCCAAGGCTAAGACTGATGGAATCTCCGTAAACGATGGCGTTTTCTGCGACGGAAATACTGTCGAAGAACGGCATAGAAGCCGGAAAACGCACCCGGAGTTCTTCCTGCCGGCATGAAATCAGCAACAATACAGCCAGCAGACCGAATATCGATTTATTAAATATATTCTTCATAAGATCAATTTGTTAGCATTAAATTAATAACCCGGATTCTGAATCAATAAATCATTTTGGTCAAGTTCGGTTTGCGGTATCGGCCAAATTAACTTGTTTTCAGTTAGTCTGACTGCATAGGTACTTTGAACATCCGTGCAGGATTGCATCACTTGAATAGCGCGACCGGTACGTACCAGATCAAACCAACGGTAGCCTTCGAAAGCAAGTTCCAGCCGGCGTTCCTTTTCAATTTCAAGACGGAGTTGTTCTTTGGTGGTTGAAACAGGATTGCCCAATCCCGCTCTGTTCCGGATTTTCTTCAACAAATTTTTGGCAGGTTCAAGATTTCCCAGTTCGTTTTCAGCTTCAGCCTGTAACAAAATTGTTGAAGCCAGCCTCCACAGGACAATATTGCCCTTTTCGTTGACCCTTTGCTTGTAAATGAAAGGATAAGCACTGGCAGGCCATACCTGATCCGACCATTTTCCCGTGACATCCTGATAAAGAATACTTGCCTGTTTACGTCTCGTATCACCGGCATCATTGAAAGCTTTTTCAATATCTTTACTCGGAGTATTAAACTTTTTCCAATCAGTTCCCATGAACATCTGGTACGACCAATTGCCTATAGTAGCCCAACTGTTACAATCCACTTCGAACAAGGATTCTTTACAATGCTCATTTTTATTCCCCGATTCATCGGCAGCAGCAGCCCATAAATCATCGAAAGCCGGCATCAAATCATAGTTTGCATTTGATGTCACTATTGAGGCGTGAAATTTAACCTTTCCCCAGTCGACATTATCCGGAGCACCTTTTGTTGCATATACTTCTGCCAGCACAGCATGTGCCAGCGGCTTGGTGATTACAAATTTATTAGCAGCGTAATCCATACAGTTTGCAGCGGCATACTCAAGATCCCTGATAATCTGTGCATAAACAGAATCAGCAGGTTGACGGGCCGGATACAACAAAGGATACACTTCTTCCAAATTATCATTTGAAATGGTTGGAATTTCTTTCAGTACCAATGGTACATTCCCATACAATCTAACAAGATTAAAATAGGCAACCGCACGGATAAAACAGGCTTCCCCCACGATTTCTTTTTTCCTTGCTTCAGACAGATTAGGGTCTGTATTGAAAGGCACCCACTGAATAATAGAATTGGCCCCCGACACCTGACTAAACATATAACTCCAGTCACGACGAACATTACCGTTATTAGCATCAACAGAGAACTGATCGATTTGCACAGTCTGGGCTTTTGGCTCTCCGGCATAACAATTATCCGACTGAGCATCACCGATGATATAACGGTCGAGTTGATAATACTCTGTCTGAAAACTCCGGTAAGCCGATGAAAGGATAGCCTCTGCCAGCTCCACACTGTTGTATTTCACAGAATCACTGTTCGCGTCAGGATCAATACCCAACATCTCATCAGTTACATCAGAGATGGGAGCTCTTGTCAGGAAATCTTCACAGGATACAAACGTTAAGAATAAAATTCCTGAGCATAATAGATTGAATATTTTAGTTTTCATGAGCCTCATATTTTAAAAAGTAACGTTTAAACCAAAAATGACAGACTTGCTTTGTGGATAAGTACCGTAGTCAATTCCGAGCACGGTACCACTGTTTCCTGCATAATTCACTTCGGGATCATAGCCAGAATATCTTGTTAGCGTAAACAAATTTGTCGCAGTTGCATAGATGTTCACATTGTTGATGATTTTCTGACTTCCCAATAATTTTCTATCAAGATTATATGAAAGCGTCAATGTTTTGAGACGCAGATATGATCCATCTTCAATAAACCGGGTTGAAGTAAGTACATTTTGCGTATCTCCTTCAGAAGAAGCTCTCGGAATCGTGGTTATCATCCCCGGACGTTGCCAGCGATCCAGCACGCGGCTCGACTGATTTTTAGTATCAAACATCCCTTCAGTATCAATACGCGAAGCATTGTAAATATCATTCCCGTAACTTCCCTGAAAAAAGAAGTTGAGTGTAAATTCTTTATAACTCATTGTATTTGTCATCCCGTAAATAAACTTTGGATGCGGGTTCCCAATTACCGTTCGGTCGCCGGCATCTAAAATGTTATTTTTATTTAGATCGCGATAAATCATGTTTCCGGTTTCAGGATCAACACCATCGGCAATATATCCATAGAAAGTCCCCAGCGGATAACCACCTTTCAGAATCGTTGCTGTTTGACCATTTGATTCGACAAATCCCTGAAAGGTGGGTTTATTAAAATCGAAGTTCATGGTTTGATTCGTGTTAAATGACATATTAAAATCAGTATCCCATTTAAATACTCCCGTGAGGTTTCTTGTTGTAAGCTGAAATTCAATTCCTTTATTCTCAATTTCTCCGGAATTTCTAACTGGATTTCTACCTACGGTTTCCGGTAAATACACAATGCGGATCAAATCCGTAGTCTTCTTGTAATATGCATCAAGAGCGAGAACGATTCTGGAATTAAAAAGACTCAAATCAATCCCTGCATTTGTCTGGGTAGTGGTTTCCCATGTTAAATCCGGATTCCCCATCGTACTTACCGGTTTGATTGAAGGTCCCGAGCCAGTTTCCGTGATTTTCTGCACATAATTCAGGTTGTAATATGAATAGGATGACAACCCCTCCTGATTACCATTCTTTCCCCAACCAACACGCAATTTCATATCATTGGCCACATCTGCCAGGTCGCCCCAGAACTCTTCTGCAGAGATCCTCCATCCTGCAGAGAAAGAAGGAAAGATGCCCGTCCTGTGATTTGGATGAAGTTTGGAAGATGCATCAACCCGTAAGTTGGCTGTTGCTAAATAACGACTATCCCAGTTGTAATGTAAACGCGCTAATCCGGAAACCAATGCCCATTCATCAGCGCTTGTGGTAGAAGCAGTAATCTGGTTCGCCCAGTTCAGGGTCATGTACTCCTTGTTGTTTTGTACTCCTTTCACAAAGTCCTTCACAGCCTGATAGGAATTTTCATGATGATATTCCTGAGCAGTCATACCTGCCAATACGGATATAGTATGTTTGTCCCAGCTTTTATCATAAGTAAGCAAATGTTCGGTTAGCCAGGTCAGATAAGTGTCTCGTGCCGCTTCACCCAATCCGTTATTCTGGCGTCCGTATCCTGTTTTTACCGGATCAATAAACGAATCCCATTGGTGAGAGGTAAAATCGGTGGAGAAAGAAGATTTGAATTTTAATTCCTTTGTAAAATCGATGGTCATGGCCACATTACCCATCAGGCGGTAATCATTATTCATATTATAAGACGAAGCCTGTGCCACCGGGTTCTCCCATGAAGGCTGGAAAGGATTCACTGCATATTGACCCGGGTATACCGGATCCCAGATTTCGAGGAAAGGCGGCGTATTCAATACGCTGAGAATAATGCCTCCACGTCCTGAGGACGTATTATCAGTTGCATCCCGACGTTTGGTACGTGTCACATTCAGATTGGTTGCCAAATGCAGCCAGCTTTTTATTTCGGTATCGAGGTTCGTGCGGAACGATAAACGGTCGTACCAGGCCGGAGAGATGATTCCTTCCTCTTTCTGATATCCGCCGGAAACAAAATAATTTGTTTTGTCAGTAGCTCCGCTGAAAGTCAGTTGATAATTTTGCTGATATCCAGTACCGAAAATTTCTTGATTCCAATCCGTAAAGTTGGTATTGGTACGATCAACATATCCTTCGCCGTAAATTTCATCCATCAGATCATAATACTGAGTCGTGTTCAGTGTAGGTAACGTTTTTCCCACTTTCGAAAACCCAAAATAAGAATTCAAACTGATTTGAGCTTCTCCTTTGGTTCCTCTTTTCGTTGTAATCAGCACTACCCCGTTTGCTGCTCTTGAACCATAAATAGCAGCAGATGAAGCATCCTTTAAAATCGACATATTTTCAATATCCGAAGGGTTCAGGTTACTGATATCA
>JAQWCZ010000174.1 GCA_028705705.1 Paludibacter sp. | reverse complement strand
ACCGTGGTGATGGAGGAGAAAACAACTGCTAAAGTGAAAGCGATTAAAATGACAACCGCTACGATTCCGGATCCGAATCGCAGGTTTGCTGTTGTCCCCAACCCCAAATCTCACATGAATGGCATTGTTGTTAATGAACAAGGTGTTTTGTGTGGGGTAAATATCCCGATTATTTCAAAACAGATAACATCAGGTAAAAAATATCAATCAACAAATACGGAAGTTGAATGTCCTGAAATCGGACTGCTTCCCTTAACACAGGAATATATGATGGCCGGTTCTACCGCTAAAATGGCTGAAGGTGCCGCCAAACAAATATACGACATTCGTGAAAGTCGTTTGAATTTACTTTCAGGAGAAATGGATCATCTACCTGATGGAGATGCGTTGAAAATCATGCTTGCCGGTCTTGACAGAAAAGAAAAAGAATTGACAGAACTTTTTGTGGGTTCTGTAAGAAAGAAAATCTCCAGTTATACATTATGTTTGACACCTGAGAAAAATGTTTCTGATGATGTTTTATTCAGATTATCAGCAGGTCGCGGAGTTGTATCTAAAGATGATTTAAGTGGTGAGCCGTTTTTTATAACCATATCATCAGAAAAAATACAAATGAAGGAATCTGGACAAAAAGTAAAAGATGAGAAGGTCGGACTTTATACTATTTTACCTGCATTGACTACCATTACGATCAGTGACGGTATGAATCAATTATTACAACAAACCCTTCAAATACCTCAGTTTGGAGAAATAGTTACTCTACCGGAGTCGTTGTTAAATACGCTTGGAATTTCAATTGCTGTTGATCCAAAGACAGGCAGATTGCTGGGGATAAAGAAGTAATGTGAATATTTATAAACTAAAAAATTATTAATGATTTTTTTTCGTTAAATAATGATTGTATTCAATAAAACTTCCTATCTTTGCATAAACATCAATGTTTAATTCATTGGTTTAAGGATAATTAGAGATGAGTGAAGAAATAAAAAAAACAAGAAGACCGCGTCGTACCAAGAAAAATGTTGAAAAAGATGTACTAGATGCGGTAACATCTGTAATTGAAGATGTTGGGTTTGGCAAAGTTACCCTGAAAGAAATTGCTCAACGTGCTAAAATTGAAGCTTCTGTGTTCTATCGCAGATACAATAACCTTGAAGAACTTTTTGACCAATACACCAAAAAGTACGATTACTGGTTTGGAAGTATCGCCATCAAGATGCCTATAGATTTGAATGATGAAGAATCATTTAAATGGATAGTCCAGAATCTTGCAAAGGAGCTTTATAACAACAAAATCATGCAAAGAATCCTTATGTGGGAATTGTGTGATGAAAATCCCATAACACGAAGAACTGCTGTTCAACGCGAAACACTGAATAATTCATTAATTCAATTGTTAGAACAACGTTTTGCCGGTTCAGGACTGGATATCAATGTCCTTGCAGCCATTTGTATTTCCGGAGTTTATTATTTAATTATGCATCAGCACATCTCAAAATTCTGCGATGTTGATTTCTCTACAAAAACTGGAAAGAAAAGACTGGAAAATGCCCTTGATCAGCTTATATCTTTATTTTTCTCAGAATTAAAACATCAACAGGAAAAACGTGAAATTGCTCAACGGTTAAAAGATGCTGGTGTGAGCCAGCATGTGATTGATCGTTGTATTGAATTGAAAAATAGTTAAATGTTGTTTCACTTTTTTAGTTAAGTAATCTTTTTTGATTTGATATATACCTATAATGATTGAAGTAAATCATTATAGGTAAAAATTTTAACATAAAAAGTATATGCAACAATTATTGCATTTGTATATAACATAAGAATTGATTAAATTTGCGCAGAATTTATCAATGTGTTTGAAACATAAAGTTGTTAATAGAATATTACTTAACTTTTGAATGATCTGTGGGTTTGCAAATAATATTTGCTTTCCTGAAAAGTAAAAACAAGGCACTGATGCTGTATAGATCAGTGCCTTGCGTTATGATATGTCAAACTGTTTAGAAAAAGATGAAATTTAAACATTGAACCTGAAATGCATAATATCACCATCCTGTACCACATAATCCTTGCCTTCTACATTCATTTTTCCGGCTTCTTTGCATGCAGCTTCAGATCCTAATGTGATGTAGTCGTCATATTTTATGACTTCTGCCCGAATAAAACCTTTTTCAAAGTCGGAGTGAATAACGCCGGCGCACTGGGGAGCTTTCCATCCTTCGTGAAAAGTCCAGGCACGAACTTCCTGCGGACCGGCAGTCAGGAAGGTTTGTAGATTCAATAATTTATAGGCCGATTTAATCAGTCGGGCAACACCGGATTCGGTTAAACCGACTTCTTCGAGAAACATCTGACGCTCTTCATAGGTTTCCAGTTCGGCAATGTCGGCTTCGGTAGCTGCTGCTACAATTAGTATTTCTGCATTTTCATTTTTAACTGCCTCTCTGACAGCATCGACATAAGCATTGCCATTTACCGCCGATGCTTCATCAACATTGCAAATGTACATCACCGGTTTGTCGGTGAGTAGGAACAAATCTTTTACATAAGGCTTTTCTGCCTTGTCGAGGAAAACCGTGCGGGCTGATTTGCCCTGCAACAGTGCTTCGCGGTATTTCAGCAAGATGTCGTACAGGATTTTGGCAGTTTTATCGCCGCCGGTTTGCGCCTGTTTTTGCACTTTATTGATGCGGCTTTCTATCGTTTCAAGGTCTTTCAGTTGCAGTTCTATATCGATGATCTCTTTGTCTCTCAACGGATTGATGCTGCCGTCTACATGCACGATGTTGTCGTTTTCAAAGCAACGTAACACATGGATAATAGCATCAGTTTCGCGGATGTTCGCCAGGAATTTATTCCCGAGACCTTCACCTTTACTAGCGCCTTTCACCAGTCCGGCAATATCCACAATCTCGACAGTAGTGGGCACAATGCGTTGGGGATTGACCAGTTCGGCTAATTTATTCAACCTTTCATCTGGCACAGTAATCACACCTACATTCGGTTCGATCGTACAGAAAGGGAAATTTGCTGCCTGGGCTTTTGCATTCGATAAACAGTTGAAAAGAGTCGATTTTCCCACGTTGGGTAGTCCGACAATACCACATTGTAACGCCATTATAAATTGATTTGATTTGGGCTGCAAAGATAGAGAAAAAAGCTGAACCTGAAAACTGTGTATTTCAACAGAAATTGTTTACATTTGCGTAGAGAATGCTAAAGAAAATACCACCATGAACACACAAATCAAACAAATTGCCGAAAGAATCCGCGGTTTGCGGGAAGTGTTAAATATCTCCATTTCAGAAGCTGCAGAGAAATGTCAGGTCACCGAAGCCGAATTTGTCCGGTATGAATCCGGTACGAGTGATATTCCGGTGAGTTTAATTTGCCAATTTGCTCAAAGTTATGGGGTGGAGTGTACCACCCTGATGTCGGGAGAAGAACCCCACATGTCGGCCTATTTCGTAACCCGCAGGGGAACCGGTGTAAGCGTTGAACGAACCAAAGCCTACAAGTACCTGGCGCTGGCACATGGATTCCGGCAGGCAAAGATGGCTCCCTTTGAAGTCACGGTAGAGCCCAACGATCAACCCATTACCTTGAACACGCATGCCGGGCAGGAATTTAACCTGGTATTGGAAGGAACTCTACAACTGCATATTGCCGGAAATGAGCTGATGCTAAATGAGGGCGACAGCATTTATTTCGATGCCACAAAACCTCATGGAATGAAAGCGGTCGGAGGGAAGAAAGTCAAATTTTTGGCGATAATCGGATAAAAACTTATCCCATTATTTAGGCTTTTACCCCTTATTTATACGTTTTGCCCCTGTTTGTGTAGTTTCTTGAATTATGATATTTCCTTTGCAGCCGAATAAATCTAAATGATTGTATTACCATGCTCGAAAAGTTCCTCAAACAAATCCAATTTACAGACTTCGAAGATTTCAAATCGAACTATCAATTAGTTGTTCCCAACAATTTTAACTTCGGATACGATGTCGTGGATGCCTGGGCTGAAAAGGAACCTAATAAAAGAGCCTTGTTGTGGACGAATGATAAAGGGGAATGCCGTGAGTTTACTTTTGCTGAAATAAAACAATATACCGATCAGACCGCGTCTTACTTTCAAAGTCTGGGAATCAAAAAGGGCGACATTGTGATGGCCATTCTGAAACGTCGATACGAGTTCTGGTTTACCATTATCGCGCTGCATAAGATAGGTGCCATCATCATACCGGCAACTCATCTGTTGACAAAGAAGGACTTGGTATATCGCAACAACGCGGCTGACATCAAGGCCATTATTGCCGTGGGAGAAGAGCCAATTCTATCTCACATCAATGATTCCAGGGCGGGATCACCTACCCTCGAGATGTTGATTTCAGTCGGGCCGGTTGTGCCGGAAGGATGGCTTGACTTTCACGAAGGCATTGTAGCAGCACCTCCTTTCACCAAAATTGAAAAGGTCAATGAAAACACCGATCCCCTAATCATCAGTTTCACGTCCGGGACGACCGGCAACCCGAAAATGGTGATGCTGGATCATGTGTACCCGTTAGCACATATAGTTACGGCCAAATACTGGCATAACCTCCACGAGGAAAGCTTGCACCTGACCATCGCGGATACCGGCTGGCTGAAAGCTGTTTGGGGCAAGTTGTACGGGCAATGGGTCGTGGGCGCCTGCGTGTTCGTGTACGACCATGATAAATTCACACCAGCGGATATGCTGACCATGATAGAGAAATACCGGATCACCTCTTTGTGTGCTCCTCCTACTATCTTCCGTTTTCTCATCCGTGAAGATGTCAGTAAATATGATTTGACATCGCTGGAATACTGCACCATTGCCGGAGAGGCATTGAATCCCGCGGTATATGAGCAATTCCTGAAATTGACAGGC
>JAQWCZ010000173.1 GCA_028705705.1 Paludibacter sp. | reverse complement strand
ACCGGTGCTGAATGTGGTGGATGCCTATCGGTTAATGAAGAATAACGGACCACGTGGCCGTTCGGAAGCCGACGTTGTGCTTTCCAAAGGTCTGTTTATTTCACAGGACATGGTTGCAGTCGATACTGCCGCCACAAATTTCTTCAACCAGGTACGAGACATGCCCCTGGCGGATGTGGCACATATCGGCATTGCTGCCAAACAGCAGGTAGGGACGATGGAGTTGGATAAGTTGAAGATTAAAAGGGTGAAATTGTAGGGGCGTAATGCTTACGCCCCGTTTAAAACAATTGCGTAATATTTACGCCCCGTTTAATAAAATTATAACAAAAAACCAACCATTTGTAGAGACGCAATGAATTGCGTCTCTACAAATGGGAACCATCAACAAACAACCGTTAACAGCAGACATAATAACATGCTCAAAACAATCCGCATATCCCTCTCGTTCCTCTTCTTCTCCCTCATCGTAATCTTTTTTTTAGATTTCACGGGGGTGTTGCCGCATGAGTTTCATGCGATGGAGATGATACAGTTTGTGCCGGCACTACTGGCGATGCACTGGGTTATAATATTCGTATTGCTGGTGCTGACGGCTCTGTTCGGACGGGTGTACTGTTCCTCGATTTGTCCGATGGGCGTCTATCAGGATATCGTGGGTTGGTTGCGGAAAAAATGCACGAATAAGAAGCATAAAAAGAAATACAAATACTTGCCTGCATTGAATATTTTACGCTGGTCGTTTCTGGGTGCGACCATTGTTGCCTTCCTATTCGGGTTCTCGTTCCTGGTTGGCTTGCTCGATCCTTACAGCGCTTTTGGCCGGATGATCGTTCACCTGTTCAAACCTGCCTATTTAGCCGGAAACAATTTGTTGGCTGCTTTATTGATTCCTGTCGGTAATTACACTTTTTACAAGGTAGGCATTTATATGCTCAGTCTCAGTTCCACTGTCATTGCGCTGGCAACCTTCATTATCATCAGCATCATGGCTTGGCGAAACGGACGAATTTATTGCAATACCGTATGTCCTGTCGGCACCCTGTTGGGCTTTATCAGCAAACATGCCCTTTATCAAATCCGGTTCGATAGCGAAAGCTGTACGCTCTGTGGCAGATGCGCCCGTGCTTGCAAAGCCTCCTGTATCGATTTCAAAAATATGACCGTCGATACATCAAGATGCGTTAACTGTTTTAATTGTATAGAAGAGTGTAAGGAGAGTGGGCTGAGATACAAAAAGTCAACCGTCAACCGTCAACCGTCAACCGTCAACCGTAGACGATTCTTCACCGCCCTTGCACTCACTGCCCTTGCAACCGGGAAAATGCTGGCAGATGTGACTTTGCGATTGGGGCCGAAAAAAGAGGTAGGTCGTAAACAGCCGATTATGCCTCCGGGTGCATTTGATTTTGATAAATTTTCACGGCAGTGTACCTCCTGTCATTTATGTGTAAGCAAATGCCCGGCGCAAATAATCAAACCCTCCTTCCTTGAATATGGGATCGGAGGTATCATGCAACCCATGTTAGATTTCAAACATCTATTCTGTAATTATGATTGTACTATTTGTTCCGAAGCTTGTCCCACCGGTGCCCTGACCCACCTCGATCAGGATACCAAGCATCACACTCAAATTGGGAGGGTACAGCTATATCTCGAAAACTGTATTGTATATACCGATGAAACAAGTTGTGGCGCTTGTTCCGAACACTGTCCCACCCAGGCGGTACACATGGTATCCTACAAAGGTCATCTCACCATCCCCGAAATCAACCCCAACATTTGCGTCGGCTGCGGAGGCTGCGAGTTTATATGTCCAGCTCAACCCTGGAAAGCCATCTTTGTGGAAGGACTCACTACCCACAATACCATTGAAATCAAGCACGAAGATGCGAAAGAGGTTGAGGTTGATGGGTTTGGGTTTTAAATGTCGACTGTAAACATTCCTATTTCCAATTTCAAAAAAAAACACTACTTTTGTCGCAATTTTTTACAATTTTGCCCTAATATTTTTAAATCCTAAAACCACATTAGCATGCAAACCATTCAGATACATGACAAAAAGTTCAGTCTCTCTATTACAGAAACCGAAATTCAGGCAGCAGTACGGTGTGTGGGAGAAGCCATCAACAGGGATTTAGCAGAGACGAATCCCTTATTTATTTGTGTACTGAATGGAGCTTTTATGTTCGCAGGCGATTTGATGAAGATCGTGAACTTTCCTTGCGAAATTACCTTTGTGAAGCTTTCTTCTTACGAAGGAATTTACACAACAGGCAGTGTCAAGGAAGTAATCGGACTGAATGAAAGTGTAGTTGATCGAAATATAGTGGTGGTAGAAGATATCGTGGACACGGGCATCACGATGGAAAAAATTATTGCGTCGCTGAAAGCCAAAGGAGCCAAAAGCATTCGGGTAGCTACTTTCCTGCAAAAGCCTGAAGCCCTGCAACGCGACATCACTGTTGATTATGTGGCCATGAAAATTCCCAATCAGTTTATCGTGGGTTACGGATTAGATTATGATGGGTATGGGAGGAATTTAAAGGAGATTTATACGGTTGTGTAGATTTAGTCAACAGACCGCAGACTGTAGACATAAAAAATATATAAATGTTAAACATAATAATTTTTGGAGCGCCCGGATGTGGTAAAGGAACACAAAGCAAGTTGATTATTAAGAAATTTGGATTAAAGCATTTTTCCACAGGGGAGTTGCTGCGGAAAGAAATTGAAGAAAAAACCGAATTGGGTGTTGAGGCTGACAAATACATTTCAAAAGGTAATCTGGTTCCTGATGAGATGATTATCAATGTGATTATCAATGCCATTCAAAAGTTGGACGCCAACTGCAAGGGCATTATTTTCGACGGTTATCCCAGAACAGTAAAACAGGCAGAGGAATTGGAAAAATTGATGTACAAATTGGGAAAATCAACCACGATTTTAATAGACCTGAAAGTTCCTAAACGGGAACTCATCAACAGGCTCCTCATCCGGGGCAAAACATCCGGCAGAAGTGACGACAACCTTGAAACCATCAAAAAAAGATTAGACGTGTACGAAACCAAAACAACACCGGTAAACGAATTCTATCAATCCCTGAATAAATATGCCGCCATCGATGGCCTCGGAACAGTGGAGGAGGTGTTTGGGAGGATCGAAGCGAAACTTAATGAGTAGTGGTCAGTGGTTAGTGATGGTAAATAGAGAATTAACCACTGATCACTAACCACTAACCATTAAAATTTACTACCTTTGCACAACATATAAAAGTACGCTATGGTCTCTTCCAATTTTGTTGATTACGTGAAAATATATTGTCGCTCAGGCAAGGGAGGCGCAGGATCCATGCATTTTCACCGCGAGAAGTTCATTGCCAAAGGGGGTCCTGATGGTGGGGATGGCGGTCGGGGTGGTCACATCATCTTACGAGGCAACAAAAATTACTGGACACTGATTCATCTGAAGTATGCCCGCCACATGTATGCAGGCGACGGGGAACAGGGAAGTGGCAGTCGTAGCTTTGGAAAAGATGGTGAAGACAGAACCATCGATGTGCCCTGTGGTACCGTGGTATATGATGCGGAAACAGGGGAATTCTTATGTGATATAACGGAGGATGGTCAAGAGGTAATTTTGTTGAAAGGAGGACGTGGCGGTCAGGGGAACTGGCATTTCCGCACGGCCACCAATCAAACGCCGCGTTTTGCACAACCGGGAGAACCACGCATCGAAAAGGCAGTCATCCTTCAGTTGAAAGTCTTAGCTGATGTGGGTCTTGTAGGATTCCCGAATGCCGGTAAATCGACTTTGCTGTCGGTGGTATCCGCTGCCAAACCTGAAATTGCTGATTATCCTTTCACAACGTTAGTTCCGAACCTGGGTATCGTTTCGTACCGTGACAATCAATCTTTTGTCATGGCCGATATTCCCGGAATCATCGAAGGAGCATCGGAAGGAAAGGGACTTGGACTTCGTTTCCTGAGACACATCGAAAGAAACTCTATCTTGCTTTTCATGATTCCTGCAGATAGTCAGGACATCAAAAAAGAATATGAGGTACTGTTGAATGAACTCAAAACCTATAATCCCGAACTTTCGTCTAAGCAAAGAATAATCGCGATTTCCAAATGCGATATGCTGGATGAGGAACTTATTGTACAGATGAAAGCCGAATTGCCCGAAGGAATTCGTGCTGTCTTTATCTCATCGGTAAGCGGACTGGGTATCATGGAGTTGAAAGATGTAATTTGGGAAGAACTGAACAAGGAATCCAATAAAATTGTTGATTTGGTGCATCGTCCGATGATCATCGAACCACATGTTCATGAAGATGAAATTCAGGAAGATGAAGAAGATATGGAAGATTTTGATGATTTTATTGATGAAGATGAAGAGGACGACGACATCAGCAAATACAAAGGCATAGGTTGGGACGACCTCTAAAAACATGCTTGACCAGGCAACCATAGACAAAATCAACGATGCCGCGCAAATCCAGGATGTGGTGTCGGATTACGTTACCTTGCGTAAACGCGGGGCTAACTTAATCGGTCTTTGTCCGTTTCACAATGAAAAAACACCTTCTTTCAGCGTATCTCCCGCTAAAGGAATTTTTAAATGCTTCGGCTGCGGAAAAGGCGGCAATGCAGTACACTTCATCATGGAGCATGAGCAAATTAGCTATTATGAGGCATTGAAGTTCCTGGCAAAAAAATACCACATCGAATTTGAAGAACGGGAGCTGACTGATGAAGAAAAGGAAATCCGGAACGACCGTGAGAGCATGTTCTTGGTCAATGATTATGCCAGGCAGTATTTTACGAATAACCTGCACGGTCACATCGACGGCAAATCCATTGCCATGGCCTATTTCAGGGAAAGAGGTTTCCGGGAAGATATCATCCAAAAATTTCAACTG
>JAQWCZ010000172.1 GCA_028705705.1 Paludibacter sp. | reverse complement strand
AACGATGGTTATTACCTTGGTGTTAATGATCAGTGGATTGTTCAGGGTTGTATGGACAATATCAAACGGGAAATGGGTTATCGTTTTCAATTAAAATCTGGAACATATACCCGAATTCTTGCGCCGGGTTCTGTTTTTAATGCCCGTATGGTTATCCAAAATACCGGATATGCTCCTTTATACAATAAACGCGATGTTGAGTTAATATTGAGAAACAACCAACTTAATACAGTTTATTACACGAAACTTAACATTGATCCAAGGTTATGGCAACCGCTTACTGATAATGTTATTGATGTTACTATCGGTATTCCTGCTGATATACCAACCGGCAATTACAGCTTGTTCCTGAACATGCCCGATGTTTCTCCCGCTATTTCTCAACGACCGGAATACTCGGTGAGACTTGCCAATCAACAGGTTTGGGAGGCAACAACCGGCTATAATAATTTACAGGTTAACATCAATATTGATGAAAATGCTGAAGCGGTAAACTATAACGGCAATCAATTTTTTGTTCTTAAATAACGAATATTAATATTCTTGATTCAATCGTAATGAAAATATTATTTATAATTATCACTTTACTTTCATTTTTTTATAATCATCTATACGCTGAAACAAATACACAAGCAGTTCAAAAATTCGACCCGGAATCATGGTATATGATAGATGTTTACCTTGATGCAGACGAGCATGCATCAACCGGTATGAAAAGCGATTGGTTATATACAGCTTCCGGAATCGACTATCTGGCTCAAAGTACTTTTATCTACAAACATTCAGGAATACAGGGATCAAATCAATGGAGCTGGACCGATTTATCTTCTATCAATAGGATGTGTTCTTTCGATTCTATATTTGTTGAAGGATTGATTATGAAAAACGGGCTTTCAAATCCATCTTTACAAGATAGATTTGGAATTGCTTTTCCTTATTATCTGCATAATACTCCTTCAACTGATATCATTTATTTTCCTGAAAATAATGATGCCTATCAACAAAAAAAAATGTTCAATATTAAACCAAGACAGATTATTGAACTAAATAGCTATGCAGAACTACACGCCAAAGATGCCTATTATTATCCTTTCATGAATGACCAAGATATCGACAGTTATCTGGATTTTGAAGCAACTGATAATGCGGAAAGTAAAAACCGGCAATGGGCCAGTTGGGCAATTCAGATCAACAATCCTGACATATACAGCCTATCACTTACCATGCAGCATACAGAACCAACTACCTTAAACATAACGTTGATCGACATGGCAACAAATAACACAATTAAAAATTTTGCTGATATCGTGATTCATACTGCACATCCACAGTTTACAGAGATAACACCCGGAAGTATCAATTTACAGGATATTCCGGCTGGAAAATACATGCTTAAACTGAAAGATTATGCTGCTTTTACCAATAGTCTGAAAGTTGAAAAAATAGCTCTTAATCAGTCATCTTCTGGTACAAATAGCTTAAATAATGAAACATTCAACATGGTACAGAACGCAGGTACAATAACTGTATCCGG
Source organism: Paludibacter sp. (assembly GCA_028705705.1). GTDB lineage: Bacteria > Bacteroidota > Bacteroidia > Bacteroidales > Paludibacteraceae > Paludibacter. Next base: position 3,406 of record JAQWCZ010000172.1, on the reverse strand, counting down.
TCATACGCTGTTCAATTTCAATATTTATTCATTGGATGGAAGAACAGAAGTTTCAGTCTGTAATGTTTTGAAACATAGTCACAAACTGAATCCTGGTGTATATCTTTTATACATAAACTCATCAAACAAAAATATAGTCAGGAAAATTGTTGTTCATTAAGCCATTAATCTGAAAGTCCTATGCTGAAAGACTTATGAGTATCCTTTTTTCGTTCAAAAAAGGTATATCTTTTTTCAAATTTTATATTTATTAAGTTTGTAAAGTGGGACATAAAAATATTTTAAACTACCTTTGCTGGTTGGAAAATAAACTTCAAATTATTAAAAAAATTAATTACACATGATGAACAAAATTCTGACCCAATTCAAACTCAAAACCGAAATTACAGACATCAAACCTCTGAAAATCGGGCACATCAACGATTCTTATATTTTATCAGGAAAAAATCCTGAAGATGAATCCTATTTCCTGCAAAGAATCAATCACAACATCTTTAAAGATGTGGAAGGATTGCAAAACAATATTCGGATTGTAACCGATCATCTCAGAAAAAAATACGAGGAAGCAGGGGAAACAAACATCAAACAAAAGGTTCTCCAACTAATTGAAACAAAAAACAATAAACTTTACTACAAAGATGATGAAGGGAATTACTGGAGAATTTATGTTAACATTGTAAATACACACAGTTACGAAGCAATTACGCCCGAACTGGCTTATGAAGCCGGAAAAGCTTATGGTAATTTTCATTGCATGATTGTAGATATTCCTGCAGATCAATTAATTGATAGCATTCCGGATTTCCATAATGTTGAGTTCAGGGTACAACAATTGAAAGACGCTGTAAAAGAAAATATCGCCGGAAGGTTAGAAAAAACCAAGTGGATGGTGGAAAAGCTATTGAAAAGAGCTGATGAAATGTGTCTTCCACAGCAATTATTCAGAGAGGGTAAACTTCCAGGTCGTATCAATCATTGCGACACGAAGATTAACAACCTGCTTTTCAACGACAAAGATGAGCCTTGTTGTATTGTCGATTTGGATACCATGATGATCAGCACGGTTTTATCTGATTTTGGTGATTTCATGCGTACTGCTGCCAATACCGGAGCCGAAGATGACCCAAATTTAGATAATATCGATGTTAATTTAGCCATCTATGAGGCATACACGAAAGGTTATTTAGAAAAAGCAACTTTCCTGACAAATACTGAACTTGAATACCTGGCGCTGGGTGCAAAAATGTTAACCTACATGCAAACAGTTCGCTTTTTCACTGATTATCTGAATGGAGATACATATTACAAAATTCAGCATCCGGAACATAATTGGCAACGAACAATTGCTCAGTTCCATTTGTTAAAGCAACAGGAAAAGAAGTTTGAAATTATGCAGCAGATTGTAAGAAACTGCTCCAAATAGAATAAAATTTCATAAATTAAAACATGATGCAATTCGATTTAAGTTCAAAAATTACATTAGAAAGAATTCCGGAACGATATTATCGTCCGGTTGATGCCATGGATAAAATCAGGCAAACACAGTTTGAAAAAATTGATACTGAAATTTATGATGATGAAAAACAGGGATCAAAACAAATTGCTGCCGAAATTGCTGCTGTCATCAAAAATAAACAAGCACAAAATGAAACCTGTGTGCTTGGTTTATCGGGAGGGTCTTCTCCCCTGAGTGTTTATGAGGAATTGGTAAAGCTTCATAAAGAAGAAGGGCTGAGTTTCAACCATGTTATGGTGTTCAATCTGACAGAATTTTACCCTTTAACGCAACAAAATCAACACAACAACACCAGTATCATTCAGGAAAACCTGTTGCAAAAAGTTGATTTTATTCCTGAAAACTTTTATACCCTGATTCCGGATTCTACTGAAAAAGATATTCATGCTTTTTGTCATAACTATGACCGGCTGATTGCTGAAAAGGGTGGTTTGGATTTTGTTTTAGTAAGTTTTGGATTAGTTGGCAACCTGGCATACAATGAACCAGGTTCTAATATCGGTTCAAAAACACGTTTGATGTTGCTTGATGACCAGTCGAGAGCCGATTTGAAACCATTCTATAATAACACCTCTGATATCCCATCCTATGCGTTTACCATAGGTCTGTCAACACTCATGGAAGCTCGTCAGCTTACCCTGGCTGCCTGGGGTGAACACAAAGCTTCCATCATCAAAAAAGTGGTGGAGGAAAAAGCCGACGATAATGTACCGGCTTCTTTATTACAACTGCATAAAAACGCTAAAGTGGTGATGGATGTGAATGCAGCTCAGATGTTAACTCGTATCAGTCATCCGTGGCTGGTAGGTTCATGCGACTGGACAAACAAACTGACCCGCAGAGCCATTGTGTGGTTATGTGATAAAACTAAAAAACCTATTCTGAAACTAACCAACAAAGATTACAATCAACATGGATTGGATGAGTTGTTGGTTAAATATGGTTCAGCCTATGATGTAAATATCCAGATTTTCAACGATCTGCAACACACCATAACCGGATGGCCCGGTGGGAAACCCAATGCTGATGATTCTAATCGTCCAGAGCGCGCTCTACCCTATCCCAAAAGGGTATTGGTTTTCAGTCCACACCCGGATGATGATGTAATTTCCATGGGTGGAACTTTCCAACGGTTGGTAGATCAAAATCACGAAGTACATGTGGCATATCAAACCTCAGGTAATATTGCAGTGGGTGACGAAGAAGTCATTCGTTATGTATCCCTGATGAAAAATCTTTCAAACAAATACAACAAAAGTAAAGTTGAAATTGATGCGAAACTCGACGAAGCACTGGATGCTTTATTAAATCAGCAGGAAACAAAAATTTCAACATATAAAGAACTGCTTTACATCAAAGGTCAAATCAGAAGAGAAGAAGCTCGTTCTGCTTGTAGATTTGTGGGTTTGAAACCTGAAAACGTCCATTTTCTTGATCTACCTTTTTACGAAACAGGTGCGGTCAAAAAAGGAAATCTGACAGAAAAAGACATCCTGATTGTGATGGACCTGATCAGACGTGTTAAACCACATCAGATTTTTGTGGCCGGTGATCTTGCTGATCCGCATGGAACACACAAGGTCTGTTTGAATGCCGCTTTAGCCGCTATGGATGAAGTGAAAAAAGAAGGAATCATGGACGAATGTCGCGTTTGGATGTATCGTGGTGCCTGGGCTGAATGGGAAATCGACCACATTGAAATGGCTGTTCCAATCAGTCCTGAACAATTACTGAATAAACGGAAATCCATTCTTCGCCATCAATCTCAGATGGAAAGCGCCCCGTTCCTGGGCAACGATGAAAGACTGTTCTGGCAACGCTCAGAAGACAGAAATAGAGCAACAGCATCGCTGTATCAGCAACTGGGACTGGCGTCCTACGAAGCAATTG
>JAQWCZ010000171.1 GCA_028705705.1 Paludibacter sp. | reverse complement strand
GATTTTTTATTCTATTCAGGGCTATTTTTGTATCCTCCAAACTACAAAATCCCCCAAAACGCATATAACCCTCACCCTCGTGACCGAAAACCACACCCGGTGTTCCCACAATCTGGAAATCCTGCAAAAGCATCTGAAAAAACTTCCAGGAAGGCATATTATCCGGTGTTTTAAACCAAACATAGGGTGAATTAACCCCTCCATAAACCTTTAATCCGCTTTGTATCAATTCCTCTCTAATCATGCGGATATTATTCATGTAATAATCAACAAGCTGTTTGATTTCCTGTTTCCCTTTTCTGCTGAAAAGTGCTTCTGCACCTCTTTGCACGATATAAGATATTCCATTTGTGTAATTTGCATTTCGGCGACTCCACAGTTTTATCAACGGAACATGCTCCCCAGTTTGTGTATATACCATCAATTCATTTGGAAAAATGGAATATCCACATCTTAATCCTGTAAACCCGGCACTTTTTGAAAAACTCCGGATTTCAATAGCCACTTTTTTGGCATTTTTTATTTCATAGATACTTTCCGGTACATCATCTTCTGTTATGTATGCCTGATAGGCAGCATCAAAAATGATGATACTATCGTGTTCCAGCGCATAATCCACCCACATTTTCATTTCAGTTTTTGAAATGGTAGTTCCGGTTGGGTTGTTTGGACTGCACAAATAAATGATATCTACCTTATCTTCAGGCAATTCAGGTACAAAACTGGTATCTTCATTGCATCTGAGGTACACAACATTGCTCCATTTATTGTCTTCATTCACATGTCCGGCACGACCGCTCATAATAGTTGCATTTTCATATACAGGATAAACAGGATCAGCAATGGCAATAATGTTATCCCTACCCAGCACATGACCAATATTCCCAATATCCGATTTAGCGCCATCGTTGATAAATATGGTATCTTTGTCGATACTGATCCCTTTGGTTCGATAATCTCTAACAATTTTTTCAATTAGAAAATCATAACCTTTTGGAGGGCTATATCCCCTAAATGTTTCAGTGTTTGCCAATTCATCCAATGCATTGTGCATTGCTTCTAATGCCACAGAAGGAATCGGGCGGGTAACATCACCAATTCCGAGCCGGATTAACGTTGCATTGGGATGCAATAGCTTATAGGCATTGACACGCTTCTCTACATCGTCAAAACAATATATTTCAGGTGTTTTAAGGTAGTTTTCGTTTGCTAATGCCATTGGTTTTTATCAAAAATATCTATAAAATCAAATTGAACCTTGTATTCATAAAAGATATCATTCAGAAATCCGGACAATGGTTCTTCCTTTTAATTTTCCGGATAAAATCAATTGTGTTGCCTCCGGAAGTTCTTCCATGGTTATTTCCCGGTACATATCCATCAGATTATCCGGTTTAAGATCGGTTGCCAACCGTTGCCATAAGTCAGACCGTAATGCTGTAGGATAATTCTGCGCAGAAATACCAATCAATGTTACTGCCCTTAAGATAAACGGGAAAACATTCAGTGGCAAATTGATCGAAGCAACACTTCCACAGGTGGTAACAGCACCCATGGGTTTGAGCATTTTGATTATGCGAGCCAACATATCACCGCCGACTGTATCAACAGCCCCTGCATAAGTTGCTGGAAGTAAAGCCTTATCTGCCATTGCCATAAATTCATCCCGTGAGATTATTTCATCAGCACCGCAAGTTTTTAGAAATTCTGACTCCTGCACTTTACCTGAAATGGCAATTTTTTGATATCCTTTTTTCGTTAACATCGACAAAGCCATAGATCCCACTCCACCTGTAGCACCCGAAACAATCACCTTTCCATCAACAGGTTTAACCAATTCCATCAGTCGTAGTAAAGAAATACCTGCAGTAAATCCGGCTGTACCGATAATCATAGCTTCTTTAGGTGTTAAACCTGTTGGTAATTTTATGATCCATTCAGCCGGAACACGGATATATTCTCCAAATCCCCCCGGCGTATTCATACCCAGGTCATATCCGGTAACAATAACTTCATCACCCTTTGAAAATGAACAAACATCAGATTGAACCACAACGCCGGCAGCATCAATACCTGGTGTGTGTGGATATTTTTTGGTAACTCCTTTATTTCCCGTTGCCGATAACGCATCCTTGTAATTCAGAGAAGAATAATATACCCTGACCAACACCTCTCCTACCGGCAAATCATCAACATTCAGAGATTTGATGGCAGGAACAAACTTATCATCAATTTCTTCAACAACAAAAGCCTTGTATTGCATCTTACAAAATATTTTGAATGAAAATAAAAAGCGCTGAAACAAATTCAACGCTTAAATCTTTATGCAGTGGTTTCTGTTTCCTTCATGGAGCAATTCCCATTGAAAACGGCGTTCGGCTCGACCACCAGTATCTTTGTTTTAACATCACCGGTTACGTCGGCTGTGGATCTTAAAGTCAGTGTGTCAGTCGCGATGATATTTCCCTGAACATGGCCAATAATCTCTGCATTCAGGCAGGTTATTTTTCCTTTTAGGACTCCGGTCTGACCGATGACCACTTTACCTTTACAATTCATATCTCCCTTTACTTCTCCATCTATTCTGAAATCGTTTTCTGAAGAAATATTGCCGGTAATCACACTTCCGTATGTCAGCGCATTATAAGCCGAACCGGAATTATTGGATGTTTCTTTTGCCATAAAATGTTCTGTGTAATAATAGGAAAAAATAATGCCCTCAAAATTACTATTTTCTTTTGAAATAGAAAAATAATAACCGAAATTATGGTAATATACTTATATTCCTTATTTTTGTTTAATTTTACATGAAAAATTAATTTTTCCCTGTTTATTATGGTCATCAGACATTTATTACACGAAGAAATTGATAAAAAGAAATGGGATGAAAATATTTCAAAAGCCAAAAATGGGTTGGTATATGCACTATCCTGGTATCTTGACGTAGTCTCCCCTAACTGGGAAGCTCTGATCAGCGATGATTTTAAATTTATTATGCCTGTACCTATCAAAAAAAAATTTAAAGTTCCATATATTGTCCAACCTTTATTTACGCAACAATTGGGTATTTTCAGTAAAGAACCTATCAACATAGAAATTATCAAAGATTTTATTAAAAAACTGCCATCAAATAGTTATCAGATAAATTTGAATGCCCATAATTATTATCCTGATGCTGCTGAATACCCTAATTATATTTTATCGTTAGATAAGCCTTATGATGACCTTGCTAACATGTATTCAAAAAATACAGTCAGGAACATAAAGAAAGCTGTAAATAATAATCTGATTATCACAGAAAATATAGATATTGAAAATTTTATTTTGTTTTATGAATCGGTCAATAAAAAATTAAAACCAACTGATTGCGGATGTATGCATGATTTAATAAGATATGGCATTGAAAGAAACATATTGTACTTAAAAGGAGTCACTGATAACGAAAATAATTTAATAGCTGCTCTTTGTCAAACAGAATTTAACAACAGGATAACCTATCTAATTTTAGTGTCGAATGATGCCGGGAAAAAATCATCCGCCATGTTTTATCTGATCGATTCAATTATCAAACAGAACTCCACAACAAATAAAATACTAGATTTTGAAGGTTCAGCTATTGAAGGTATTGCCCGTTTTTACAAAGGATTCGGAGCCAAAAATCGTCCTTATTATATAATAAAGCACCTCAGACCATCGTTTTTAGTGGGAAAGATGTAATGAATAAAGAAAAAAAAATTAAGGTATTGTTTTTATCGGCATGGTATCCTAATAGATATGATGCGATGGCAGGTCTGTTTGTCCGAAAACATGCAGAAGCAGTGAGTTTGTATTGTGATGTGACGGTGCTGTATGTACATGGAGATAAAAATATTAAGAAAACAGAAGTTATTCATCAGACTATCAATCAAGATGCACGTGAGGTTATCGTTTATTTTCCGGAAAAGAAAAGTTGTGTTTTCAGGAAGTTAATCAAGTTCATAAATTATCTTCGTGCCAATTTTATCGGATATAAAGTAGTCAAAACCACAGCAGGCCAACCCGATATTGTTCATGTTAATGTGCTTACCCGAACAGGATTACTGGCATACTGGCTAAAAAAAACAAAAGATATTCCTTATGTAATAACTGAGCATTGGACGAGGTATTTACCCTCGAGAAATTCCTTTAAAGGTTTTTTGAGAAAAGCTGTTTCAAAAAGGATTGTTAAAAATGCTGTAGCAGTAATGCCTGTTTCAGCAGATCTTATGAAAGCAATGATTTCACATGGTTTGTTGAATAATAACTATATAGTTATCAATAATGTTGTGGATGATTTTTTCTTTCAAAGAATTGAAAATAATAACCGAGATAAGAAATCAATACTGCATGTATCTTGTTTTGATGACAATCAAAAAAACATAAGTGGGATATTGAGGGTTGTCAAAAGGCTTTCAACAATAAGAAATGATTTTACGATGATTATGGTAGGGACAGGAATAGATTTTGAAGATTTAGTAAGCTATGCTAATGAACTTAAAATACCGAAAGAGCTTATTCGTTTTACAGGAGAACTAACTCCAGAAGAAGTGGCAAAAGAATTTCATCAGTGTGATTTTTTTGTTTTATTTTCTAATCATGAAAATTCCCCTGTTGTTATCAGTGAAAGTTTGTGTTGTGGTAAACCGGTTTTAAGTACCGATGTTGGTGGAATTTCAGAACATGTAAACTCATCCAATGGAATTTTAATTAAAGCGAAAGATGAAGAGTCTTTGATTGACAAAACAATAAATTTGTTGGATCATTATTTTGAATATGATAATGAAAGTATTATAGCAGAAGCAAAAACAAAATTCAGATATCATATGGTTGGTGAACATATTTATAAGATTTATCAATCTGTTTTATAATCATTAATCAAATAAAATTCATTGCAAAATTTTAATACTATAAAAAATATTGGTAGA
>JAQWCZ010000170.1 GCA_028705705.1 Paludibacter sp. | reverse complement strand
TGGCATCGCTATGGTCGGACTGACCCAGTTTGCCTTGTGGGTTATCTTGTCGGTAGTGCTAGTCACTGCTTTGACAAGTGCTTTTGGAACCACACTTGATGTTAAAACCTACCAAGAAGCACAATCAATGGGGGTGTCAGCCGTAAATTTGCCATTTGATGACCAGGATGGGGTAGTCTCTGAATTGCTGATAGCTTTGCAAAATTTTGATTTTGTACAGACAGGTATTTTATTCGTTTTGTTCTTTCTTGGGGGTTATTTGTTGTATGCTTCACTCTTTGCTGCTGTTGGTTCAGCAGTGGATAATGAAACCGATACACAACAGTTTTCCCTACCTTTAACGCTTCCCATCATTTTTGCTATTTACGCAGCGATTTATAGTGCCGAGAATCCTGATGGTCCGCTTGCTTTTTGGTGTTCGATGATTCCGTTTACGTCGCCAATTGTGATGATGGTCAGGTTGCCATTTGGTGTGCCGATATGGCAATTAGCACTATCAATTGGGATTCTGATCCTTTCTTTTATCGGAAGCACCTGGGTTGCCGGAAAAATTTACCGAACCGGTATCCTGATGTATGGCAAGAAAATCACCTGGAAGGAAATGATGAAATGGGTGTTTTATAAGGATTAAAATTAATTTGTAGCATTTTTTATTTTGTGATGTCAGATTCAAAGGTAAATAAACACAAAATCAGAATTATTTCTCCTTCAGGTGTAATTAGTCCTGATTTAATTGATGGCGCAACCGACAGATTGAAAAGTTGGGGTTATGAAGTTTCCGAGGGACATTTTGCCCGTGAAGTGTTTGGACGATTCGCGGGTACTGAAGAACAAAGAATAAGCGACTTGCAGGAAGCCATTAATGACCAAAATCTGACTGTAATCTTGTGCAGCCGGGGAGGTTATGGATTGGCACAGATCATCGACCGGATTGATTTTACACCCTTGAAACAGCATCCGAAATGGGTGATTGGTTTCAGTGATGTCACGGTATTACATACAGCTTTATCACATCTGAATATCCCTTCGTTGCATGCCGTAATGGCTAAACACATTGCTCAATTACCTGATGAGGCTGAATCTTTACAATACTTTAGAAGAATTCTGAAAGATGAATATCCGGAATATCGGATTGCTTCCGACAAATTAAATCGTGAAGGGATTGCAGTGGGTAAATTAGTAGGAGGAAATCTGTCTGTGTTGATGGGATTACGTGGAACTCCTTTTGAACCTGATTATCAGGGATCGTTGTTGTTTCTCGAAGATATTGCAGAAGAGGCTTATCATATCGACCGGATGCTTCAGAATTTAAAGTTGGGTGGCGTTTTTTCGAAGATTTCAGGACTTGTTGTAGGGCATTTTACCAATTGCACGGATGATCCACTGATGCATAAAACCATCAGGGAAATTATCCTGGATGCAACTGAAGGTTTAGATTTCCCGGTATGTTTTGGCTTTCCGGCAGGACATGAAGATAAAAATTTCCCGTTAATCATGGGGCGTGAAGTTACATTAAAGGTGGAGAAGTCTGAAACGATACTTGATTTCAGTTGAATATCTCGTGTAATACAGAAACAGAATTGAGTCCGTAGAACTCAGGTACATGTAGTTTATAATACTCAATCAGTACATTCAGCAATTCATTCCTTTTCTCGCGTGATAAAACTAAGGTGTTTCCGGACTCAAAAGAAAGATACAATAATGAGTTGAAAAGAGCCGACATTTCCACTGAAAGGAAATGACTATGTAACGGTTTGTAAGTTAGAAAAATTCCATTCATTAAATCAAAATATTGGGCATTTTTTTCTTCCTGATTGGGTTCGAAACCAAGATATCCTGATAGCTTTATCATGAATATCAGATGGAAATTTGCAATTTGAGTTTCATTTTGCTCCAGTAAAAGCACAGTCTGTTCCAGAAAATCGAAGATATGTTTTTCTGATTCGGGTTGTTTTAATGTTTTGTATAACAGCTCAGCCGTAAACAACGAAAGTGCATTTTTAAGTGGGTGGGTATAGATGCTTGTTAAATTGTTAAGTATCCTGACCTCTTTTAATTGCTGTAGATCTTTCCCGGGATGATATATTGCTGTTATTTCAATTATAGAAAGCGGCAGAAAACAGGCTGCTTTTACACCCGATTTCTTCCTGTTCAATCCGTAAACTATATAGGAAACCCGACCAAACTCCCGGCTATAAACTGTGACAATGGATGACTTATCAGAATATTTAATGGTTCGCAGAACTATGCAGGATGTTTTAGTTAACATGAGTAAAATGAATTATATGCAAAAATAAGATCAATATATAAACTAAGATATTTTTACAACAGTGTAATTGTAATTTTAGAAAATATATTGAAGTAAAGCAGTACCTGTGAAATATTGATTTTTTTTTCAAAAGGTTTTGTGGAATCAAAAAACTGACGTATATTTGCACCCGCAATTGAGAGGTCGGTTGCATTTTATATGTCTAAGGCCCATTCGTCTATCGGTTAGGACGCCAGATTTTCATTCTGGAAAGAGGGGTTCGATTCCCCTATGGGCTACAATATTTAAGAATTTAAAAAGTAAATTGAGATGGCAAATCATCAATCATCAATCAAAAGAATACGTCAGATTCATAAGCGTAAATTGCATAATCGTTATTATGCAAAAACAGCTCGTAATGCTGTACGTAAATTACGTACAACCACTGAAAAATCAGTTGCTGTTGAAATGTTACCAAAAGTGAGTGCTATGTTGGATAAACTGGCAAAACGTAACATCATCCACAAGAATAAAGCGTCAAATTTGAAATCGAAATTGGCGGTTTATATTAACAAGTTGGCATAAATGGTTCATAATAAATATAAAAAGCCCGCTATCAAAATGGTAGCGGGTTTTTTGATTTAGCCCTATATAAACTTTTGATTACCTTGTTGCATTAATGCGCTTCCAGCCAGTTTGCACCTACTCCACAGTCTGCAATTAGCTTAACCCGAAGTTCAGCCGCTTGTTCCATTTCTTCGGTTACCAGTTTTTTCAGGGTTTTCAACTCTGCTACCGGTACTGAAAAATTTAATTCATCGTGTACCTGCATAATCATTTGTGTTTTAAGATTTTCCTGATTCAGTCGTTCCTGGATACGGATCATGGCAATTTTGATTATATCAGCAGCCGAGCCCTGAATGGGTGCATTGATGGCATTTCGTTCGGCATAACCCCTGACCACACTATTTTGTGAATTGATATCACTCAGAAACCGTTTTCTCCCGAAAATTGTTTCGACATATCCGTTCGCTTTAGCTTCCTGAATGGCTTTTTCCATGTATATTTTAACAGCCGGATAGGTTTGAAAGTATCCTTCGATCAGCTCTTTCGCTTCGGCTCTCGAAATGTTGAGACGGTCGGCCAGTCCAAAGGTAGAAATACCATAGATAATCCCAAAATTAGCGGTTTTTGCTTTCCGGCGCATATCTGAGTCCACTTCTTCGATTGGAATCTTATAAATTTTAGCTGCAGTTGCTGTATGAATGTCATGACCGCCACGAAATGCTTCAATCATATTTTCATCACCACTGAGATGTGCCATGATGCGGAGTTCGATTTGTGAATAATCAGCACTCATGAAAACAGCACCGTCATCCGGAATAAAAGCTTTGCGTATTTCTTTCCCCTGTGAATCCCGAATGGGTATATTCTGCAGATTCGGATTGGTAGAGCTCAATCTACCGGTAGAAGTAACTGTTTGATTGAATGATGTGTGCACTTTCCCGGTGCGTGGGTTGATCATTTCCGGCAAGGCATCTATATAGGTGCTGAGTAGCTTTTTCAGTCCCCTATATTCGAGTATCATACTCACAATCGGATGTTTATACCTGATTTTCTCAAGGATGTCTTCGGAGGTTGAATACTGACCGGTCTTGGTTTTTTTTGCTTTTTCGTCTAGCTTCAGTTGGTCAAATAATATCTCCCCGACCTGAGCGGGAGAAGATACATTGAATTCAAATCCTGCAAGTTGGTGAATTTCTTTTTCCAGTCGCAACATTTCCTCCGTAAGTACTACTGAACTTTGTTTCAGCGCATTTGCATCAATTCTAACCCCGTTAAATTCCATTCTGGCTAATACACGCATCAGCGGCATTTCAATCTCATAAAATAATTTTTCGAGTTTATTTTTGCTGATTTCTCTTTCTAGAATTTCTTTCAGTTGAAAAGTGATGTCAGCATCTTCGGCGGCATAATCTTTCAGTAGTTCGATGTCAACATCACGTATATCCTGCTGATTTTTACCTTTTCCACCAACCAGTTCTTCGTAATGAATGGTTCGGTATCGTAAATAAATCTCAGCTAGGTAATCCATCCCATGCCTCAATTCAGGTTGAAGCAGGTAGTGGGCGATCATGGTGTCAAAGATCTGGCCTTTCAGTTCAATGTCATACATAGCGAGCATCAATAAATCAAATTTGACATTTTGCCCAATTTTCACGATATGCTCAGTCTGGAAAAAAGCCTTAAACTCCTTAATAATTTCATTACAAGCTTCTTTCTCAACTGGTAAATTAACATAATACGCTTTCCCTTTTTCAAAGCAGAAAGAAAGTCCGACCATATCTGCCATAAATACATCTACACTGGTAGTTTCAGTGTCGAAACAAACTGCTTTCTGCATAAATAGTTGTGAAATCAGGTTGGCACGTTTAGCTTTCGTGTCGACTAAAATATATTCATGTGGTGTGCTGTGAATGTTGGCAATCGTTTCTGAATTAAAAATGCTTGCTGTTGTGGATTCAATTGTTTTTTCTGTTTTAGTCTCTGATATTTTTTCCCCAACTGATTCTTCCTCTTCTCCGAACAAAGACATTTGTCCGTGTTTGCTTTTAGCAGGTGTAAACTGAATTCTGGAAACCGGCTGATCTGGTGGAAGCGAGGTAAATACATTACCAAATTTATTAGCCGACATG
>JAQWCZ010000169.1 GCA_028705705.1 Paludibacter sp. | reverse complement strand
GGAAACGGGAGCATCTTCTCAGGTGATTAACGCCGGCAAGGTAACCAACAAAGGGATCGAAATTGCCACCCGGATTCAGCCTTTAAAATCTAAAAACTGGAACTGGTATATGAATCTCAACTGGAGTAAAAACTGGAATAAACTGGTTGAACTGGCACCGGGTGTGGAATTATGGCAACTCAACACCAGCAATACGGTAGGAAGCAGGGTCTTTGTATATGCTTTCCCCGGTACTGAACTGGGTCGGATTTATGGAGCCGGATACCTTCGGGCTCCTGAAGGTGCTTATTATATGGATGGCAACCAAAAAGTAAACGTAGCTGGTCAGGTAATTGTGGATCCGGTTACCGGAAACCCGGTTCTGGGAGAAGAACTCCTGGACCTTGGAAGTATATTCCCCGACTGGAAAGCAGGTATGACACAAACAATTACCTATAAAAACTTCACACTGAACCTGACTTTTGCCGGACAATACGGACGAAAAGCTTATTCGGTAACTAACTTCGCGTTATCCTATATGGGTAAACTCACCAATACGCTGGAAGGTCGTTACGAAGGTTTGATTCACGAAGGTGTGAATCTGAACCCGGATGGGACATATACGAAAAACACAAAGATAACGACTGATATTGTGGATTATTACAACACAGTTGTCTGGAACAGAAACAATGTGGAACAAAACACATTCAGCACCAGCTTCCTGAAAATGAAAGAATGCCGGTTGGATTATAAACTGCCTGCGGCTACACTTAAAAGGATAGGGTTTATTCAAAGTGCTTTTGTTGGGGTTTATGCAACCAACCTGTTTATGTTAACAGACTGGCCTCAATATGACCCTGAAGTAGCAGCTTTTGGTGGTGGTTCCTTGAACAGAGGCGTGGAAACCGGTGGTTATCCGATGACACGTACCTATGGGTTTAATCTGAAAGTATCATTTTAAAAATTGAAACAAATGAAATATCTAATTTATATTTTTCTGACACTGATTGTCACATTTCAATTTTCATGCAGTTCCGGATTTGAAGAACTCAACGACAATCCGAATGCTCCCAAATATTGGGATATTTCTCCGGTTAATTTATTGGAGGAAACGATATTTACCGGTGCTGATGGCATGCGCTACCGTACCTGGCTTTTTACGGGCGAATTGATACAATATACTGTATCCGGAACCTCTAACAATGCATATCACAGGTATGTGATTGGCAACTCGGTGATGGCAAGCACCTGGAACAGTCTGTTTGTGTGGGCTGCCAATGCGGATCACATGAGACAACTGTCCAGGCTGGACGGAAAAAAGGATGTTAATACCGAGGCCATTGCCCTTACATTGAGGACTTTATTTATGTCGAATACAACCGATATTTTCGGTGATATCCCTTGTAGTGAAGCTTTTCGGAGTCTTCCCTACTACGATGAAGACAATAATTATGTGGAAGAAACTACCCTTTTCCCTGTATTTGACAAACAGGAGGATGTTTATAAACAACTTTTTGCAACCCTCGAAAAAGCAAATAATTTGTTCGATGTTAATCAATCCATAAAGACACCTTCGAAAGATTTAATCTATGGTGGTGATATTGCAAAATGGAAAAAATTTAATAATTCGTTGTATTTGCGCTTGTTGATGAGATTGAGTAATCGGAGTAACCTGAAGATGACCTACTCCGGAGACGGGGCTCAGGAAATGACCGTATTTGAAAAAATTAATGAAATACTGAATGACCCGATTAAATATCCGATTTTTACAAGTAACGAAGATAACGCAACCATTTTTTATTCCGGAATAACTCCCTTTATTAACAGTTTTGGAGATCAGACCGATGGAGCATTTAACGGTAGAAATGCCGCTGAACAAATCGTAAGCATGATGGATGAACAAAACGATCCGCGCATTTCTACCTACTTTGTACAACGTGGTGGAGCCTGGAAAGGCGTTGCCAGCGGTGCCGGTTCCCAGGATACCGATTCGGACAATTCAGCTCGACTGAACAAAAGTGTGTTGGGAGGCTATACTTCACCTTATTCATTGATGAAATATGATGAAGTGTTGTTTATTCTTTGTGAAGCAGCTAAACTCGGGGCTATTTCGGGTGGTGATGATGTGGCTTCTACCTACTATCGCAGTGCAATTACCGAATCCATAAAATACTGGGTAAGTGTCGATCCAAATAAAGCTGGGATTACCGATGAAGCCATTACCAATTTTATTGATAACTACGCACCTTACGACGGAAGACTGGAGAATATCCTGAATCAGAAATACATTGCGATGTTCTGGGTGGGTTACGAGGCCTGGCACGATTACCGTCGTACCGGTTTCCCGAAATTAAATATCGGGGTAGGGACTTTTAATGATCACATTCTGCCTATGCGCTTCGAATATCCGATCAACACTGCTAAAACAAATCCGGATAATTATCAGGTTGCAGTGGACCGGTTGAAAGCAGATTACGGAGGTGGTGATGATATGAGGACTCCTGTTTGGTGGAGCAGGACAGCAGCAGCAATTAAATAAATCAATTATCCCGGATATTACATCTGACATCAATATATTATTTACAGATGAAACACAAATTCAAAATAAATCATATTATGCAAAAAACACGAAACAGGAAAAGTGTTTTCCTTTTATTTGCAACGATTATAGCATGTGCATTGATATCTTCCTGCGATGAAGAGAAACCGGATGATATTGGCGGGACTGATGTGGCCTTTGGTATTACGTATAAAAATACAGACGGTATTGAGATGGACTCTCTTTTACCAACCGATTATGTTTGCAGTTTTCCGCAGAAGGGAGGCAGTCAGTATTTCTATGTGGAATCAAATGTCGGAAAATGGAAGTTATCACCGGGTGAAGGACATGAGACCTGGGTGGAGATTTGGCCCGCGGAAGGGAAAGGTGATGGCCGGTTTGGCATTAAAGCTACACCAAACCCATCAGCGTACCCCAGGGATTATTCAATTAACCTGTTGAACGTTGCCGGGAAGGTCATGGGAAGTATTTCTGTTTATCAGGAACCGGCACCACCGAGTCTGGCAATTAATTATTCTACGACTCCTAAGTTTGTATCCTCGCTGGGTGAAACATTTGTCGTGAAAGTAACTGCCAACATTGCCTGGCAGGCTACTACCAACGACAGTTGGATCTCAATCGGGGAGGTAACAGATTCAACACAACAAATTGTTATCGGTCAAAATCCCGCTGTGCAACGCGAAGGTTCTATTACATTCTCCATGATTGGGGTGGATGAGTCGGTAACTATGTATATCAAACAACTTGATTTGGCAAATGATTTCAGCAATGCAACCAAAGTAACTGTTGCAGATTTATTATCACGTATCGGACCTTCAGGTGTTGGTACAATTAATGATAACCTGTACATCGAAGGATATGTAATCAGCGATCGCAGTAAGCAGGCACTTGCCACAACACAGATGGTGGTTCAGGATGAAAGCAACAAAGGGATCTGGATCGAGTTTACCAATGCTGACGATAATACCTTCAACCTGAATGAAAAAGTGAAGGTTCACATGTATGGTGCATCGTTTGTTCTGGATGAATCATCTAAAGCAAGCAAAGTTCAATCCTTCTCACCTTCGTTTGTACACGAAGCTACTCCGGGTGCAGGTATTACACCAATTGAGATTACCGAACTGGTTAATCTTGCCCAGTACGAAAATGCGCTGGTTACACTGAAAGAGGTTGAGTTTCCGTTGCCTTATGGTACCTACGTGAATATCACGGAAACGTATTATAATATGAAACCAACCAACTGGACAGTTACTGCAGAACCATTTGCGGATGATACCGATAATTACGGACATCTGGTAAGGGATAAAAAAGGAAATACAATTAAGATGTACACTTCACCTTCTTTCCTTGACAGATTTAAAATTGTAATGCCATGGGGCTCCGGCTCACTTACCGGTATTGTGATGAAACGGGTGAAAAATAACGTTACCAGTTATTTTATCAGAATACGGAGTAATGAAGATAACAAGGTTTCGACTGATAAGAATACGGCACTTTCAAGAGACGTTATGCAGTTAGGTCCGTGGCCTAACAACACTGTCGCATTAAGTTCGATTACCGCTTATATTGGAACAGGTACACTTAAATATACAGGAAGGGTAAATCAGAATGTGCTAACCTCCAGTAGTGCCGAAGCGTTCTATTATGTAGCTTCTCAGGCCAGGTTGGCACCATGTGACCTGAATGCTGATGGAACACCGACTATTTTGTACAACAATAACCTGTCGTACTGGGGTATCAATACCCAGTATTGGTGGGGTAATCCTTCGTCCAGCATTTCAGGAGGTAGTTCCGGCGAAGCCTGGGTAATTACAACCAGTACGTTGAATGCAACCGGTCCGGGAGCTCTGTACCTGCAGTTCTCGTCATCAAGCAGTACTACTGGTCCTGCCCACTTCACGATTGAATGGGCTGAAGCTGAAAACACACCGTTTAATCAGTGGAATCAGATAGCCAATTATACAGTTTGTGACATCAATAACAGTCAGCAATTGATGCAGTATATATTTAAGCTGCCGGATGCAGTGAAGGGTAAATCAAATCTTGTGATCCGTTTGAGAGTCAACAGTCAGGAACGTGCCACACTCAACGGAAGCAATATCGGTACATCCGGAACGAACCGTTTGGGCTTTGTAAGAATCACTCAACTGAAAAATTAAAATTATATCTTAAAATGGATATTTCGCCAAACAATCTTGTAAAATTGTTCTTAATCATTCTTTTCACATCCATAGTTTATGGGTGTGAAAAGATTGAACCCGACCCCGATGATAATAAGCCGGATCAAACGACATTTATCAAAGATGTAATAATCCCGTCGCAGATGAGTCTTGTGAAAGGGAATTCACAGGCTATCAGCGGAAAAGGTTTTGCCACCGGAGATGAAATCGTATTCAAAACCGGAGATGAAGAGGTTGTTGTAAGCATTGCTACCTTCACGGACACCTATGCAACTTTTATCGTTCCGGATGAATTAACAAACGGACAATATAGTATGC
>JAQWCZ010000168.1 GCA_028705705.1 Paludibacter sp. | reverse complement strand
GATAGCAATATCTTCAAGCATTTCCTTGCGACGGTCGCCAAAACCAGGTGCTTTAACCGCACAAATTTTCAATGATGAACGTAAGCGGTTTACAACCAAGGTTGTCAAAGCTTCTGATTCTACATCTTCAGCAATAATGAGGAATGGACGACCAGATTGAACTGCCGGTTCAAGTACAGGCAATAATTCTTTCAGGTTGCTGATTTTTTTGTCATAAATCAAGATGTATGGTCTTTCCATCTCAACCTCCATTTTTTCTGTATTGGTGACAAAATACGGAGAAATATAACCTCTGTCGAACTGCATACCTTCAACTAAATCAATATGCGTGTCAGTTCCCTTGGCTTCTTCGATGGTAATAACACCGTCTTTGGTTACTTTTCTCATCGCATCAGCAATCAGTTTTCCAATCATTGCATCGTTATTTGCCGATACTGAAGCAACCTGTTCAATCTTGTTGTAATCATCATCCACCGATTTTGCTTGATCAGCAATACTTTTTACTACTTTCTCAACTGCTTTGTCGATACCGCGTTTTAAATCCATGGGATTAGCTCCTGCCGTAACATTCTTCAAACCAACCGTTACAATCGACTGTGCCAGTACGGTTGCAGTAGTTGTACCGTCACCGGCATCGTCACCGGTTTTTGATGCAACCTCTTTAACCAGTTGAGCACCTAAATTTTGGAATGCATCTTCAAGTTCAATTTCCTTAGCAACGGTCACACCATCTTTGGTTATCTGAGGTGCACCAAATTTTTTTTCGATTATCACATTACGACCTTTGGGGCCAAGTGTCACTTTCACCGCGTTGGCAATGGCATCGACGCCCTTTTTCAGTTCATCGCGGGCATCAATATTAAATAAAATTTCTTTTGACATAATTTAATTACAATTTAATAATTTACTATTTACAATTAACTAACCTGATGATTATTAAATAATGGCAAGAATGTCGGATTGTCTCATGATGAGGTATTTTTCACCATCCAGTTCCAGTTCTGTTCCGGCATATTTCCCATAAAGTACGGTATTGCCCACAGCAACTTCCATGGCCTCATCTTTGGTTCCTTTACCTACTGCCAAGACTTCACCTTTTAATGGCTTTTCTTTTGCTGAATCAGGAATAATGATCCCACTCACAGTTTTTTCTTCTACCGGTGCAGGTTTTACCAACACACGGTCTCCTAATGGTTTGATGTTCATAATCACGAAATATTTTAATTGTTTGTATTTATAAATTGACGTGGTGGCTTAATCAGATTTTATGCCAAAGCTCAAAGAGGCACTATTTGTCATCATTTATCTATTGATTGTATGAAAATAAAGGAAATCAGTCTGTCATCTTGTCAGCACTGTCATGATATTTACACATCAATAACAATTTGTACAAATCATAAACGAACATATTTGGATGCTTTCCTGTCAAGTTTCTCTCCATCAATTTTCTGATAAAAACAAATTTAACAGCGGCAATTTTTATCAGATGATATTTTCTCAATTGCACAAACATAGACAAGAGCTTTGACTCATCTGCCAAGAAAGGGTATTTCCCTGAATTGAAGAGACGATGTAAATTCATCACACTCTCTGCTGTTTTCTTCAGATAAGTATGATTATCATCCAGGCCATTGTGTATAAGAGGATTGTCGATATGTTGAAACACATAGCCCTTTTCATGTAGTGCGTGACCAAATAAGGTATCTTCGTGTCCATACCCGGAAATTGATTCATCAAATCTTACTGATTTAAAAATTGACTTGGAAATCAGAAAATTAAAAGTGGCAAAATTTTCTTTTTCCTGATGTTTGAGAAGATAAGTCATATTTGATTCCCTTTCCCTACCATACTTCAGACGTAAACTATATGCCGGATCATGATGCTCCTGATTATAGGCTGTTCCTCCGATAATCACAATATCACCATCCTGACAAAAAGGAACATAACGAAGCAGGAAATCTTTTTTGCATACCGATGCATCGCAATCCATAAAAAGCAAATATGGATATATTGCAATGTCAGCCAAGCGATTCCGAATAGCAGCTCTGCCAATATTCTCTGTGAGAATAATGTGTTTACAATGGTTTAAATTTTCAATCTGCTGGTTTTCAGTTAAAAATTTATCAGATCCATCTTCCATTACAACAATTTCATATTGGATACCCAACCCTTCAGCCTGAAAACAAAGGTCGTATACCAGTTGCGTAATATTATAATTGTATGTTGGTATCAGAATGGATAGCATCCTTTATTTTGGTTCTTCATCGATGGTTATTCCATATACTGCCACATCAGAGGCGAAATAAATAATTTCTTTATCAATGTTGATGCTTCTGGCCAATCGTACTGACTTAACACCGGTTCGATGCGTTGGATTTGATTCTAAATAACTTTCATTCAACTCTTCCGGGGCACGATAAGACCAATATACACGGTTTGTTATATTGTCTACCACAATCCCTGTAATATAATCAACCGGAGTACTCATGGGTGCATTGTCAATTCTGATTGCATTTGTTCCACTTATATTCGCCACCCAAAAACCAACCGACTCTTCGGGTGCAGTAACGGAGAAATAGATTTTCTGATTGATGTGATCAAGTGCAAATGCACGAATAGCATAATCATTAAGAATTGAACCGGCTGCAGGAGGTGTCCCGGAACCGGTAACATTTTGACTTAAAATATCAGTAACAGTAAACCGGTAAATTCCTTTCCCTGTTCCACCTTTTGACCAGAAATAATGACTGTCATACTTACGAATCCCAGTACTCAGTTGGTTTTTATTGAGTCCATTTCCGAAATATCCCAACCTGTTTGTTTTTACCATATAATAATTTACATCTGTTTGTGAATCTTCATCTCCTCTCCAGTCGAAGCCACCCAACAGGGCGTTGTTATTTGGTGTTTTATATATAAACTCACTGAAATCGGTCCAATAAATAAAATCAACATCTACAAAACCATTATAGAATCCATGAATTGCACCAACGTTTCTGTTGTGAATAATCTCTTTTTCATTTCCGGTTTGAAAATCAATTACCCTAATATTACCATCTCCGGTTTTGCCTTCGAGTTCCGACTTAAGCGAACTTACAGAGGTACCTGCATCAAAAATATACAATTTATCAGACAGTGCCTGAATATAAAACGGATGTTTACCTGCTTGAATATTGGTTTCAGTATATGCTTCTAAACCATTTTCAAACATTCTTTGCCGGAGTATTTTGCCATTCTTTTGTGCCATCAGGATACTACGCGCAGGAACATCCTCAACAAAAAGTTTTTTAGTTATGTCATACACAGAATCACCAACTGTAATATGGAGGTTAACCGTTTCTTCAACATCTTTCTTACTGAAATAAACGGATAAAGATGCAGCAGTCGCTTGACCAGCAGTGATATCAACACCATGAGCATTCGATGAAAAAGTCCATTCATAACTTACATCATAACTATATGGATTGTACACCAGCACGCTAAATGTTGCCGGTTGATAATACTGAACTGTATCACTCTCAAGATAAATTGACGGAATGGTATCATAAATCGTAATCTGTTTCGTCCTGACATAATTTTTATTTGAATCAGCCATCAATGTTACATCATAAACACCGGGTTTCTTGAAAATATAGGTCGGATTTTTAGTTGTTGATTTTCCACCATCACCAAAAGTCCAGTTCCAGTATTCTGCTTCTTCTGTTAAATTGGTAAAAGTCACCTTTTCTCCTGCCTTTGGCATTTCCGGTGAATAACTAAAATCCGGGTCAATGGGGGTTTTACAACTGGTAATCAACACTGAGCACAACAACGCATATAATAATAGGTTTAAAATTGATTTCATAGGTTTATTTTTTTCAAATCTTTTTGAACTTTTCACTGATATGAGAATTTTTAATAAATACTGATTTTATTTTTTCTTACATTAAAACATATTTTCAGCTTGCAAATATAATCAATTATTGCTGATGCTCAACTTGTGAAAAACAGTATAATTTGTTAATTTTTGAATTTAAAACTGCTTTTATATATATATACTACACTTTTTCGTATTTTTGCAGCCCGTAAGTATAAACGGAATTTTACATATTCGATAAGCATGTCTGTCATTGCCCCTACACATAAACTCAGCACTGAAAAAATCGGGAAATTAATCTGGCAATATTCCATTCCTTCAATTGTGGGTATGATTGTTATGTCTCTATACAACATTGTTGATAGAATTTTTATCGGTCAGGGTGTAGGAGCATTAGCCATCTCCGGATTGGCACTCACATTCCCGTTCATGATATTACTCATGGCTTTCGGGATGTTAATCGGAGCCGGAGCTTCATCCCGGATTTCCATCACATTAGGAGAAAATAACATTGAAAAAGCAGAAAAAATACTGGGAAATGCATTGACGCTAACCATCCTGATAACTGGAACAATTTCCATACTCACCTATATTTTCATGGGTGATTTATTGCGTTTATTTGGTGGTACAGATCAAACGATCGGATATGCAGAAGAATACATGCGCATTATTGTACCTGCAAACGTCTTTTCCGCCATCAATTTCGGATTCAACAACATCATGCGGGCAACGGGTTTTCCCAAAAAAGCCATGTACACGATGCTGATTTGTGCCATTATTAATGCTGCTCTGGATGCGTTGTTCATTTTTGTGTTCGACTGGGGCATACAGGGGGCAGCTTGGGCAACTGTAATCGCTTATACGGTAGGCAGCATTTGGGTAATGAGCCACTTTTTTCTTCCAGTTTCTCAAATCAGGTTCAAGAAAGCATACCTGCGATTGGAGAAAGATATCGTAGGATCCATCGTAAGCATAGGCATGTCACCTTTCAGCATGCAATTGGCATCAAGCTTAGTAATTGTAACAGTGAATACGACTTTATTGAAACATGGCGGGGACTTAGCCATCGGGGCTTATGGTATCATCAACAGCTTATTGACCTTAGCGATTCAAATTGTATTGGGACTGAATCAGGGAACGCAACCGGTTGTTGGATTCAATTATGGAGCAAGATTATATGACAGAATGTTCAAAACACTTAAAACTGCCATCATTATTTCAACGATAATAACC
>JAQWCZ010000167.1 GCA_028705705.1 Paludibacter sp. | reverse complement strand
AAATGAAATCAGAAAATGCCATTTTTTAAGAAAAACCCAAAAGATTATAAAAAATAAATTCAACGGAATCAGTAAAGGTAATAAAAGTGTAGAATAAGCCGGAATCAGTAGTTTTTCAGGACTTACCCGGGAAGCAATAAAAGTCATAACCATAAGTGCGGCTACAATTAAATTTGCGATTATGAACAATAATTTTATCAGTCCTTTGCCCAGGTTCATAGAAATTTAATTATTAAAGAATAATGTGGAAGCCATCATTTGCTTTGTTCGAATAATTTTCTTTTTTCTTCTGATGTCAGACTACCGTATCCGGATGTTTTAATTTTATCCAGGATGCGATCAATTTCCGCCATATTGTTGGCTTTGGTCATATTATATTCGGCATCAGACATTTTCTTGCCGGATGTTGCTGTGTGTTTTACCTTTAACTTGCGGGGTTTAAATAAGTTAGACAGCCTGTCCATCAGCTTGTTGAAAGATTTTGTATGGTCTTTTCCACGACGCAAAGATACAACAAAAAAATAACCATACAAAGCGCCACCTAAATGTGCCAGTTCACCTCCGGCATTACTTGATGTGATACCAAAAAAACTAATCAGTACTGCTACAATGGCAATGTATTTTAGTTTAATGGCTCCTATCAGTATGAATCTCATTTCCATGTTTGGTGCCTGAAATGCAGTGGCCACAATAATTGCCATGATAGAGCCAGATGCGCCCATCAGGATACTGACATCGGCTAACTGAGAAAATAAAGGAAAAATATTATAGGCGATTATGTACACAATTCCAGCAACGAGACCACCAAAAAAATAGAGTCCGAATAACTGTTTATCTGTAAAAAACATCAGAAACAACTTGCCAAACCAGTACAGGGCAAACATGTTAAATAAGATATGAAAGAAATCTTTGTGCAGGAACATGTATGTAACCAATGTCCATGGTTTACACAACAACGTGCTAAAATTCGATGGTAAAGCTAAAAAAGGAATAATGAAATCACCCTGCAGGGTAAAAAGCTTCATTATAAGTAGGAATATTTGCAGCAACAAATACAAGGCTACATTCAAATATATCAACCGGGTGGCAGCATTTCCCTGCCGGTAGGTTTGTTTCAGATTATCTAATAGGTTCATTTTTTTTGTACATTATTGATAATGAAATGGTTTTTTCTTCCATATTAAAATTAATATAATCCCGAATAACATACCACCGAGATGAGCAAAATGTGCAACACTATCGCCTGAAAAATTAGCAACACCAAGAAATAATTCGGCTACTCCATATATCAATACAAACATCCGGGCTTTAATGGGTATCGGGAAGAACAGAAGCATCAGTCTCACATCAGGAAAAAGCCAACCAAAAGCCAATAACAACCCGAAAACAGAACCGGAAGCTCCAACTGTAACGGGTAAATTTAGAAACATGCGTTTGAGTTCAATCAAATCTGTTGCATTAAAATGAGTCAGACTGCTTAATCTAAAATATCTTTCAAGTACATGCTGGTAACTAAGTAGATGTTCTCCGGAGTTGGCGGCTATTGCTTCATTCATAGCGGCAACTACCTGATGATATTCTACCGTCCAGAAAATTTGTTGCACAATTGCGGCTCCCACACCCGTTATCAGGTAATACATCAAAAAACGTTTCGGTCCCCAAAAATTTTCGAGCACACCACCAAACATGTAAAGAGCAAACATATTGAAGAAGAGATGACCAAGTCCACCGTGCATAAACATATAAGTTATCAGTTGCACGAGATTGAATTTATCGGAAGCCCAATAATGCATCCCGAGGATGTCTGTTAATTCAAGCGTGATTCCCCAACGGCGTAAAATTCCGGGAGATAATATTGTTGCCAGCCATAAAATCGCGTTTATCGCAATTAAATTCTTTACTACTGGTGGTATTGAGCTTAAAAAAGAAGGACGGTATTTATTCATTTTATGACCTTTAGATTGAAAAATTCAGGACAAAAATAATCAAAATATCACCAAAAATATGTTTTCTAACATATTTTTTGAATTAATGAAAAAAAATACATTAATTTTTGCAGAAAATGTTTGTTTTTACGAATCAATCTATTACATTTGCTGTCTGATAAACAATTTACTTGTGTCTAATCTATTTAAAATTAATCCAAATTATGAACAAAGCAGAATTAATCAATGCTATCGCTGCTGAAGCAGGTTTAAGCAAAGTTGACGCTAAGAAAGCACTTGATGCTACAGTTAAAGCCGTATCTAAAGCATTAGTTGCTGGTGATAAGGTAAGTTTGATCGGTTTTGGAACATTCTCTGTTGCTGCTCGTAGCGCACGTCAGGGGATCAATCCAAAAACTAAGAAACCTATTAAAATCGCTGCTAAAAAAGTTGCTAAATTTAAAGCTGGTGCTGAACTTGCTGCCGCTGTTAACTAATTACGCTTTAGATTTATCTTACAAAAGGAATATGATTTTTCATATTCCTTTTTTTGCGCTATGTTCATGATCTCTCACTTCGTTCAAGATGACAAAAAGTTAGTTTTATTATAGCAGGAGATAGGTTGATGGCAGAGCCACCAACCTATCTCCTGCTAACCAAATTTATAGTAATACGTTGTCATTCAGAGCGTAGCGAAGAATCTCATGGTTTTATCTGTCAATCATGTTTGTTATTATATGAAATCTTATGATTATTTTACTTTCTCCGGCTAAAATCCAGAACTTCAACAAGCAAGTTGTAACTTCGAACCATAGCATTCCACAATTTCTGGATGAAGCCAGTGAGCTTGTGAAGCTGATGCGGCAACTTTCACAGCAAGAAATTACCCGTTTGCTCGAAATCAATGTGCAGTTGACACGCTTGAATTTAGACCGTTACATACGCTGGCAATTGCCTTTTACGCACGAAAATGCAAAACAGGCTGTTTTTGTTTTTGATGGGGAAGTATATCGTGGATTGGATGCAATAACTTTGACCCGGGAGGATATTGATTATATGCAACGGCATCTGAGACTTTTCTCCGGTTTGTATGGTGTGTTAAGACCATTGGATCTGATGCAACCATATCGACTGGATGTAAGTTCAAAACTGAATAATCATGCAGGAAATGATTTATATCCTTTCTGGAAAAAGAAAGTGACAGATAGTATTTTAACTGACCTGAAAGCATCGGGTGAACCTCAATTATTGCTTAACCTGGCTTCTTCTGAATATATTAAAGTGATCGATCTGAAAAGCAGTAAAATGCGTATGATTAGCGTGGAGTTTTTTGAATATCAGCATGATAAATTGAAACAAATTGTGGTTTATACTAAAAAAGCCAGGGGCATGATGACGCGTTATGTTATCCAGAATCGGATTGATAACGAAGAAGACCTAAAAGGTTTCAATGAGGGCGGTTATTGGTTTAATGAACAATTATCATCTAAAGATACATTGGTTTTTGTTCGATAATTGCATGTTTTTTTAATCAATTAAATATTGTTTTCATTTTATCCTTGAATATTTTTCTAACTTTGCAGGGGAATTAGTTTAGTGTTCAATTGTTAGTGGTAAGTGGTTAATTAATGCGATTGATTCCTTTTGATTATTTTTTTCGTAAACTCAATTATTATATTTAAACAGATGAAAAAGTTAAGTCTTATCCTTTTCGGATTTATCCTGACAAGCGCTTTGTTTGCTCAAACAGCCAACATTACTTTTGAAAAATCAACACATGATTTCGGTAAAATCAAGGAAAAGGACGGAATAGCGACAGTCGTATTCAGTTTTAAAAACACGGGCGATGCTCCACTCGTAATCAACCGGGTACAGGCATCCTGTGGTTGTACCACACCTTCCTGGACAAAAGAACCGATTATGCCGGGTAAAACGGGAAATGTAACTGCAGCCTATAATCCGGCTAATCGCCCGGGCACTTTTATCAAATCTATTTCTGTATTTAGTAATGCAGGTAGCCAACCTGTTTTACTCACCATAAAGGGTGATGTGATTCCAAAACCTTCAGTTGAAAGATAAATGCTTGCATGGACAAACCTCACAAACATCCTGAAAATGATCCTGCTTACAAGGGATTGACAGTCAACGAAGGAGTAGATGCTGCCCCAACGGTTAATCCTTACAAGAAAACCAAAACCAAACGTCGTCAATTTACCGTTGATGAATATATTGATGGTATTCTGAAAGGGGATATTGCCGTGCTTAGTCAAGCGGTTACTCTTGTTGAAAGTTCGTTACCCGGACATCAACAGGTTGCCCAACAGGTGATTGAACAGTGTTTGCCCTATACCGGTAAATCCATTCGCCTGGGGATAACAGGAGTGCCGGGTGCCGGAAAAAGTACATTTATTGAGGCACTCGGAATGTACCTCATCAGAAACTCACACAAGCTTGCTGTTTTGGCCATCGATCCGAGCAGTGAACGATCGAAAGGAAGTATCCTGGGTGATAAAACCAGGATGGAGGAGTTGTCGGTGGCACCCAATGCCTTTATTCGTCCTTCGCCCTCAGCAGGTTCGCTGGGGGGAGTTGCCCGTAAGACAAGAGAAAGCATCATTTTGTGTGAAGCTGCCGGTTTTGATACCATATTTGTTGAAACAGTGGGAGTGGGACAATCGGAAACAGCTGTGCATTCGATGGTTGATTTTTTTCTTTTGCTTCAGTTAGCCGGAACGGGAGATGAGCTACAAGGCATCAAAAGGGGCATTATGGAAATGGCAGATGGAATCGCTATTAACAAATGTGACGGCTCTAATATTGAAAAAGCCATGGTGGCAAAGACACAGTATCAGAATGCATTGCGTTTGTTCCCCGAAACGGGTTCGGGTTGGAGTCCGGAAGTTATTCCTTGTTCATCCATAGAAAATACAGGCATAGCTGAAATCTGGGAAATGGTGCTGCGGTATATAGAACTTACCAAAGAAAACCAGTATTTCGACTACAAAAGGAATCAACAATCGAAATACTGGATGTATGAAACAATTAATGAACAGTTGAAAAACGGATTTTATCAGCATCCGGTCATTCAGCAATTAATTGAAGAAACTGAAAAAAAGGTGTTGACAAATGAAATCAGCTCCTTCACCGGAGCTAAAGTTTTATTGGATAAATATACTACATTATCATCCC
>JAQWCZ010000166.1 GCA_028705705.1 Paludibacter sp. | reverse complement strand
AAGCTCCCTGACGAGAAAACTCATTTGAAGACCAATACTCGCCTGTTATGGTTGGTTTACCAAGTTTATTCATTACTTTGTTAACAAGTGTAATAACATCTTCAAGTACCCTTAATTGACCCATTGAAGGCAAAAACCATTTAGCTTCTTCACCGGAAATTCGATGATACTCATAACAATATTTTGCAGCGCAATTATTGATCGTCAAGGCGTATGACATAGGTGGATTCTGAACAAATCCGGGTTCATTTACTATCAATGTAGTGTTGGCTTTTCCTTCGTAATCCATCAAAGCAGCTTCTGCGTTTGGGAAGTTGAACAAATCAGGAATATCAATCGGATTATATCCACTACTTCCGGTCATACCATTCGGACACCAAATAGTAGTTGATTCATCTACTGCTAAAACCCAGGAACGGCCATCCAGGTAATTATTGTTTGTATTACTCCAGAAACAAACTCCTACAACATCTGAAGCACTATAACCTTCGGGGAATACAAGATCTCCATTTTCATCAAATTTCGGAGTATATACAACTCCATCTTCAAAAAACATATCTCCCGGATTCACAATGGAAGTTTTCAGGTATAAATTATCTTTTATTGTGCTATTAATCACTTCTCCGGATGTTCCCGCCACACCAAAACCTGTGACAGCGTAATTGTTTGTCACGATGCTGTTAATCAATTTTCCATTATTTTTTATATATACACCACCACCTTCAGCAGTTTGTGCATAAATCACAGATGTTGAAATCAAATAATATAACAACCAAAGAATTGATATTTTTACAAAACGTATCATATTAATCTTGATTCTGACTTTTTACTGTAATCGGTACAACATACCCGGGTGTGGTTTTATTTCCCTTGTCTAATCCCCAACCACCCCATGGATAAGAATAAGTTGTTAATGCCCAAATTTCATCATTGTCATATTCGGTCGATGACACATAGAAATCTTTTTTAAACATCGGTGTCTGAGCGGTAGTCCAACCAAGTACATCTCTTGCACAAGCTTCCATTTGAGGGAAAACTTCCCACATTTTATACAGTTCACCGCCAGATGGTAAGTGCCATTGTCCTGTTGTTCCTACAGGAATATTATATTCATTCACATATTTAGTGGCGTAATCATGATTATACCAGGGATTACCGCCATTTTGTGCAATCCATCTCGGAATATAAGCATTCAGTGAATCTGTTTGTGCCCGTCCGTTAAAATCAGCTCTTGCATCGTTTGATAAAGCATAATTTGGTATTCCGGGCACATCAAAAGTTGGATTAAAAAATATTTTTTTAACTGTACTTACTTTTGCCATTACATAAAATGTATTTGAAGTTGGAGATGGATCAACATAGAAAACGATACCTTGTGGAACCTTATCAGCAGGTATTCCACCTTCTAGTGTAGCCACTATTTTTCCTTGTTGATTTAGGGAATAAAGGGGTTGTAAAATAGTTCCATCTGTACAATAAATATCACCAATACTGGCAACAAAAGTACCGGGAATTGTAGCAGGTGAAGGAGTTACCTCAGAAGCAACATTATTATGAATGATACAATTCTTCACTGTACCACCATCAATCAAGACCCCACCTCCTGCACCATTAATCGAATTTGCAATGGAATCAAACACATAACCTTTAGTTATCACAAAACCATCTAAAGTTCCATATACGGTAGCAACCCGATGGGCATAATCTCCATCTAGAATTGATTGTTGTGATGAGATAGCATTCCCGGGATAAATTCTTTGTTCATAAGTTTCAGCATATTCTGGAAATCCTCCTATCAACACAATTCCGGCAGGCACAACAATTTCATCTTCTTTATATAATCCAGCAGCAACCCAAATGGTTGCGGGTGATGAAAGTCCGTAAAGTGCATCAGTGATGGTTGTATAGTTCACTGCCCCTCCAACTGTAATGCTAAAATTAACTGTTCTGTCAGGTAATTGAGCATGTAACAAGAGAGCAAACAAACAAGGAACAATAAATAAATATTTTTTTTTCATTTTGGAAAATTACATAAATGCTTCATAAACCGAATATTTCAATTAAAACATTAATTCTTATTGAACCTTTTGTCTGAAGTATTTATGTAAAATTTACTGTAACAAATAAATTCAATAAGGTTTTTAATCAGATGGAAGCAGTTACAAATTAATACTTGAATTTTTACATTCAAACAAGCTAAGTATATATTTCGTTATCAAAAATGTATTATAAATCTTTGTTTGAATTAATAATTCAAACAAAAGTTATTTATAAACAATTTAAATACGCACATAACATTACAAAGATACTTGTTTGCGTAAAGTCAGACAAAAAAAAATGTATTTTTTGATATAAAAAATGTTATTTTATGTGTTAACTTATTTAAAATGAAGTTAATTTGTCCCATTTCACTATTTTTTCATTAACTCAAACGAGACAAATTAGTTAACTCTTCTAATCCTGCATGCTTTTGATTTAAAAAAATATCATTATGAAAATCATCTAATTTACGTAATAAATAAACCAGTGTTTGTTGTTCTTCTTTCGTAAGCCTTCCTACTATTATTTTTGAAACTAAATTCATGCTTGGTAACAATGCGATGATCTCTCTCCTACCGATATCTGTGATTTTTATCCTCTTACTTCGCTTATCTGTCTCGTCATCAAACTGACAAATATATCCTTTTTTTATCAACCTGTTGATAATCTCAATACCGGAGGTTTTTTCCATAACCTGAATATTAATTAACTCCTGCTTAGAAAGACTTTCATAAGTAAGTAAAGTTATTAAAAAAGAAAATTCGTCTGCCGTATTAATCTTGCTTCCCTTCAATGCTTTTTTGATGTAGTTCTTAGCATATCTGAATAACAATGAAACCAAAATAGAAACATCAGTCGAAATTTTACTATCTGCATTTCGATTTGTTAGAAAATCATCTTTTCCTCCACTGATGGCATTTCTTTTTAACGACTCAACCTCTATATTCTTATTGAGAAAACCTATAAAATCCGTAGTGCTTAACTTTCTGTTATCTTTCTCATTTTCTGAAACATAAACCTCGAAATAATCAAGCAAATCTATCAAAATGTGTTTCGCTTTCATAAGAACAAATACTTATTACAGGACAAAAATACAAATATTTTTGTTATCATTACAATTTTAGAACAATTTTGTACTTATTTTGTTTTTTGTAATACAAAAATATACTATATTTGCTATTCAAAATTATTGAATTATGGAAATATACAATAACACAACGTTTAGAACAGCACAGCTATTTACAAAATCATACAGCACATCTTTTTATAGTGCGGTTTGTATGCTTGAAAAAGACATGCAACAGGCAATATTTGGTGTCTATGGTTTTGTCCGACTGGCAGATGAAATTGTGGACACATTTCATGATTACAACAAAGCACAACTGTTGGACAAGCTGGGAATGGATATAAAAGAAGCTATTGCTGATAAAATTAGTATAAATCCTGTTTTACATGCATTTCAGCAGGTTGTAAATAAATATCATATTCCATACGGATTGATAGATGCTTTCATGCAAAGTATGAAAGCTGATTTAAATAAAAAAACATACCTAAATAAAGATGAAACTGAACAATATATATATGGTTCAGCGAATGTAGTTGGATTGATGTGCCTGAAAATATTTACCCGTGGAAATAACGAATCCTATGAAGAATTAAAGTTTTCAGCCATGAAACTTGGATCAGCTTTTCAGAAAGTAAATTTTCTACGTGATTTAAAAACTGACGTGTCTGATTTACAACGTACTTATTTTTGCAATTGCCAGATGGATTCATTTGATGAGGAAGCAAAAAATGTTATTGTTGATGAAATAAAAGAAGAATTTCAAGATGCATATAAAGGGATCAGATTCTTGCCTGGTCGTTCTAAATTAGCTGTATTAACAGCATATTTGTATTACCTTGCCTTATTAAAGAAAATTGATGACTCACCTTCTTCACAGATTTTGCATGTCAGGATGCGCATTTCAAATTTTAAAAAAACCTTGTTGTTGCTGAAAGCGATGTTCATGTATAAATTTAAAATGATATAAATAATGATTGATAATGATGTAATATTAGTAAATAAACAGGATGTTACCATCGGGAGCATGAATAAGATGGAAGCTCACTTGAGAGCTCACCTGCATCGTGCCATTTCGGTTTTCATTGTCAACAGCAAAGGAGAATGGTTATTGCAACAAAGAACAACCGGTAAGTACCATTCAAAAGGCCTCTGGTCGAATGCCTGTTGCAGTCACCCCGCTCCCGGAGAAAAGACTGCCGATGCCGCTGTAAGAAGACTGAAATACGAAATGGGCATAACGGCACCGCTGACTGATTTATTCAGCTTTCATTACAGGGCTGAACTTGAAAACGGATTGACTGAACACGAAATCGACCACGTATTCTGGGGAGTTTGTGATAAAAAACCAAATCCCAATCCGAATGAAGTAATGGATTATCGATATATTGATTATGAAACGCTTCTGAATGAAGTAAATGCCTCTCCGGAAAAATATTCTGAATGGTTTAAGATGATTGTCCAAAAGGTTCAGGAGCACGTAAAAAACAGGCAAGCATGAAACCAAATAAATTAACAACGACACTCAGTAACCCACTGGAAGTACAACGATTCCTCGTTTGGTTTTATGTCATTGGAGTTGCTGGAATGCTTATTCCTTTTACTTCAGCTTTCTTCATGAGACTGACTCCTTTAGCGCTGCTGATGAATTTTGGGTTACTGTTAATTCACCATGAGAATAAATTCTCAGTAAAAACAATACTGATTTTCAGTCTGATTCTATTGTCAGGTTTCTTTATCGAGATTATCGGTGTTCAAACAGGGATTATTTTTGGCGAATACATGTATGGTAAAGGTCTCGGATGGAAATTACGGGACACACCCCTTATCATTGGATTAAACTGGCTGCTACTCGTTTACACAACTGCAACCATCACGCAAAAAATAAAAACCAACAATATTATACGAATTGCATTGGGGACGGGAATGATGTTGATTTATGATATTGTCATGGAGCAGGTAGCACCCCGGATGGACATGTGGACGTGGAAAGATGGAGTCATTCCGATTGAAAATTACATGGCCTGGTTTGT
>JAQWCZ010000165.1 GCA_028705705.1 Paludibacter sp. | reverse complement strand
GTGCTGGTGGGTCGTTTGATTATTCCTCCTGTAAGTGCGGATGTAACAGTGACGTTTGTTACAGGTTTTGTGGTGACATTTGTTAAAAAGCGAACGTCGATGAATGACTCACAGCTACCAAGTAGTAGAATTAATGCACAGTTAACAAACAATAAATAGAATAAACGTGATTGAGAAAAATGTTTTTTCATTGTAAAAAATCAGTATAAATATAAATAAACAGCTTAAATTTTTTTTGATAATTATGTTGTTCTGGGAACAATCACAAAGGTATTTAATTTTGCTGGAAATTAACTTCATTTTAGAATTATATTAACATTATTTTGTAGAATGTCACTAGTAATTAATAGTTAAAAACAAGGATAAGAGACAATGTCTCATTTGAAGGTTTGTTTTTAAATATTTTTTATCTTTGCAATGGTATTCTGCTTTTTGTTCTATTTTAATTGTTGAAATAGTTATTATTAATTATGCGATATTTCATTACCGGTTGTACCGGTTTCATTGGTATTCATCTTTGCAGATTATTAATTGCAAAAGGTCACGAAGTGTATGGTCTGGTCAGAAATCCGGGTAAAATTCCAACCGATTTACGAGGGAAACTGAATGAAATCAAAGGTGATTTGGAGATTTTTAAAAGTCAGGATCTGGTACTTCCGGAAGTAGATGTTGTAGTACACCTGGCAGCAGTGATTAGCGGCAGAAACAGCAAGGATTATGAAAAGACGAATTATGAAACTGTGGTTCATTTACTGGCATGTCTGAATAATCAGCAGTGGAAGCCTAAACGTTTTATCCTGGCTTCTTCTCTTGCTGCAGCCGGATCCAATCATGGAACGAAAGCTCTTCGGGAATCGGATGTGCCGGTCCCGATTGAGCCTTATGGAGTTGCTAAACTCAAGGCCGAGCAATTGTTGAGATCTGAAGCTTTTCCAACAACTGCTTTTCGTCCACCGGCAGTAATCGGACCTGGTGATCCGGCTATGTTGACATTATTCAAAATGATAAAACGGGGATTTGCACCCCTTCCATCCGGAAAACTACAGTTGCTAAGTTTTATCTATGTGGGTGATTTGGTGGAAGCCATTTATATTATGTCGCAAGAGAAAGGCGATGAACATAAAATATTTTTTGTGACTTCCGAAGAAGTCATTACCAACCGCGATATCCTGGTTGAAATTGCTGCTTCTTTGCATAAAAAAATATTGATTGTACGCATTCCCAAAGGGTTAGTGTGGTTAATAATGGCAGTTTCAACCACCATATCTAATGTGTTTCGAACTTCGAACTTGTATGATTACAGGCAATATAAGCAAATGACAACCCCTGCTTTCGTGTGTACAAGTGAACTGTTGACTACTGAGACGGGATGGAAAGCCAAAACCGGACTCGTAGAAGCTATCCGGCTAAGTACTGAAGGGTACAAGGAGTTAAAATGGTTATGAAAAGCTTGTTATTGTTTCATCCTGACCAATCTTTTCTGAGATTTCATCAGGTTGCTTGATTGCAGTGCGATGATCTTGGTTTCGTTTAATAGACTGAGAAAGAGGATGCTGTTACGCGTTCCCGAATCTTTGGATTTTGCTCTTTTGATTTGATTTCGGGTAGCTTGCGCATAATAATCGGCGATGAGGTGTCGCTTTTCCAATAGATTATCAAATCGTGAGTAATCCCAGGATTGAATCATAGATATAAAATCGGATGCAACCTCAATAACCTGTTCGCTAAGTCTGGTCAAATCACTGATTTGTTCCGCTGAGAATCCTTCATGGTTATCGTTTATATACTTAAAACTTGATTCTGTCATTACTTTAAGCGATTTGGAAATCTCGTAGAAATAATCGATTACCTGAATGTAAAACTGGCCAACTTCAACCGGAGTACTTTCGAGTCGTTTGAGAGTAGGTACAACTTCGTAGTGACGGCGGTTTTTGTATTTTCGATAAAGCATATCTGCTTCTTTGTGTAAAAAATTGAGCTTTTTTCTGTTTTCGTTGAACAATCCATCTAATGTTTCTCTGTAAATCCGGATCGTTGTTTCAATGGCTTCTTCCATCTCGTTAGAGCAAACATTTATCAAATCTGATTCGTTTTTGATTGTAAACGTAGTTTCTTTTGCATCTTCTTTAGCTACCCGTTTTTTGTGTACCATGGTGAACTGAATAATAAGGAAAACGACGAGAATCAGCAATCCAATGATAGCATAAACGCCACCATACATCAAAAGAAACGCAACAGTTGCTGAAGCTGTAAATGCTGCAGCAGCAGTAAGAAACCAACCACTTATTACGGTTAATACACCGGTGATCCGATACACCGCACTTTCACGACCCCAGGCTCTGTCTGCTAACGAAGACCCCATGGCTACCATGAAGGTGACATAAGTAGTTGATAAAGGTAATTTTAATGATGTCCCGAGTGAAATAAGCAGGGCGGCGACAGTGAGATTGACAGAGGCGCGAATCAGGTCGAAAGAAGGACTGTTGGGTTCTTTCTTTTCCAGTGGTTTGAAACGGCTTTCGATGAAATCTTTTACTTTTTGCGGGGTAATGTAATGAACAAATCTACCGATGTTGAGGGCGTTCCTTACCAAAGAGCGCGATGCTCCTGTGGAAGAAAATTGTTCGAGACCTTCTCCCTGCCTGGAAAGATTTACCTCTGTTTTGGTAACGGTGCGTGATTTTTTGTTAAACCAAAGCGCTAATATCATCACAATTCCTGAACCTAACAGAAACCGCCAATCTACGTTTACGGCTTCTGACAGTCGTCCCATATATAAATTATCTATATTTCCGCCTTGTGCAACAAATTCCCCGGCAAACTGATAGGAGCTTAATCCAGCCATGAAAACACCGATAAAGTTTACCAGGTCGTTGCCGGCAAAAGAAAGCGCTAAAGCTGCCGTTCCTGATAAAATAATTACTTTCAGAATCTTCACTTTGAAGAGGTGTTGAAGTATAGCCATCAATCCGGTCATACCCAGGAATGTATAAAGAAGAATAATGGCGGTGTGTTCATCCAGGTACTGCATACTTGCTTTAGAAATCAGGGTAGTGCTTTTCAACCCTTTCAGAATAGCAAAATAGGCGATGGCAGTGAGGGCAATACCCCCCCAAATGGCACCGACATATTGAAACGATTTGTGATAATTAAAAGAAAAGATGATGCGGGAAATATACATGACCACCGAACCTACTGTGAAGGAAATCAACACGGAAACAAAAATTCCGGAGATGATTTTTAGGGCTTTACCGGTATTGATATATTGTGCCAGATCTACGACTTCATTGTTTTGCCAGATGGTGACTAATGAAACAGCTACAGCAGCCCCAAGTAACTCGAAAATCAGCGATACTGTTGTTGAAGTCGGTAGTCCGAAAGTGTTGAAGACATCTAATAGAATTACATCGGTGATCATGACAGCCAGAAAGAGCATCATAATACTCGCGAAAGTAAACTTTTCCGGGTAAAATACACCGCTTCGGGCAATTTCCATCATACCGGTGGAAAAGAATGAACCTAAAATGACACCAACTGACGCTACGGTGAGTATTACCCATAAAGGAGCAACCTTTGATCCTATACTTGAATTCAGAAAATTCACGGCATCATTTGCCACTCCTACCACCAGGTCGAGTGTCGCGAGTACCAGTAGAACAACTACAATGACAATGTAAATGCTATCCATTTGGGATTTTTTATTAATAAAAATATGAATGCTATTTTAGCCGCAAAGGAATGAAATATATATTACAATGATGTTACAATAATGTGTAGTGTATGTAACAAAATAAATTTATTCAATATCGATTGATGCAGGGTGACAAGGTGTTGAGTAATTCAGATATAAAAAGAAGATGAAACAATCAGACTACAATAGTTATATGCCTAATAATCAGTAGTTGAAAGATGTATTTTCTGTCTTGATGCCGTTGAAAATAAATTCGATGATATTATATTTATTTTCCTCGAAAGCCTTGGTAAGAGTTTTGCGGATATAAGGGACTTCTAATCCTTTGATAGCATAAAAAACAACCACGGATGATAAATCCAGATCCATGTGTTTAAAAATTTTTTGTTCAATGCCTTCCTCCAGAATTTCCCGTATCATTTGGATTTCAGCTTTGTCAATTTTTCTTCGTGCACGTTCTACTTCATAAATATCCCGGAAGAAATCGGCGCTAAGCGAGCCGTTGCGGTTTACAATATACTTAACTGCATCAAGATGAGTAATAGCAATATTTTTAAGTTTGGTATCGGGAGTTAATTCTTCTTGTGAAACTCTTGTTAGTTCTTCCAGCAAGAAACTCAGTTCTTTGTCGATAACCGCTTTAAAGATTTCTTCTTTGTTGTTGAAATAGGTGTAAAGCGTACGTCTCCCTTTTTTAGATGCTTCAGCAATATCATTCATGGTAATATTGCGCTTGCCGTGGGCGGCAAACAAGTCACGGGCGACTTCAATCAGCATTTTTTTTGTTTTGGAGATTTTTTTCGACATATTGATTCAGTTAAAGCTTCGCAAATATACAATAATTGCTCAGATTAACAAATTTTGTGTTGAAAAAAATCAGGTTGACGTTTGGTGGACTTTCAAAAGCAAATTATCCAAATTAAAAAACGCTAACAGCTTTTATTGAGCGAGCTAGCGTTTTTCTTTTGTACCCAGAGCCGATACACAACCCACCAAAAAAGGTAAAAATATGAAAGTATATATAACAGTAAAACAGTAGTTTAAAATATTACATTAACTTTTGTTTGCACTTAATTTCTGTTACTTTGTTGTTTTTTGTTACTATTTTGTTACTCAAAGTTTGTTTTGTACCCATTTTGTTACTATATTTGTAAACATAAACAAACATAGGCAAATAACATGAGTACACAACCCCGTAAAACCAACCCCCGAAAAGGAACTAAAAAAAACAATGTAATTTTGAGAGAAAAAGCATTGACCAGCGGAAATGTAAGTTTGTATTTGGATATATACAGAGATG
Organism: Paludibacter sp.; assembly: GCA_028705705.1. Taxonomy (GTDB): domain Bacteria; phylum Bacteroidota; class Bacteroidia; order Bacteroidales; family Paludibacteraceae; genus Paludibacter. The sequence goes on along the minus strand of JAQWCZ010000165.1, from coordinate 171 downwards.
GAACACGAACATACGAATTTTTAAAACTGTATGTAAATACTAAAGCCCGAACACCCATTGAAAGAGAAGCGAACCGTGAAGTATTTGAATTGGCCGAAAAAATAAGAACACAAAAAGAAAGCGACCTCAACCACCAAACACACGGGCAAATTTCACCAACCAATAAAAAAA
>JAQWCZ010000164.1 GCA_028705705.1 Paludibacter sp. | reverse complement strand
AGACAATCCAGCTTGTTTTCGCGGATTTTGTTTTCGATAATCCGGTACAACATATCAGCGCCAGTCCCGATACCACAGGTTCCCATCCCCACCATCAGCATGGGTTTATCGGGGAGAATATTTTTTATATACGAACGGCTAAGCTGTTCAAATACCTCAAGTTTTATCTTTTTCATGACTTCACTTTTTTCAGAATTTTTATCAACTTCTGTGCGTTGACATTGCTGTGAATGACCCCATCAACCGCGATGACAGGTGCTTGAGCACATTGACCAAAACAAGCAACTGTTTTTATGGTAAATTCATTATCGGGCGACGTATAACCTGGTTCCATATCATCCGGTTCGCACCTGAAACCCAGTATGTGTCCCACACTGTCGAGCAACTCCCGCGAACCTTTGGTATGACAAGCGGTTCCCCGACACACAACAATGGTATGCCGACCCTGAGGTTTTAAATTGAAAAAAGAATAAAATGTGGCAACGCTATATACCTGCGTCATGGGGACGCTTAGTTTACGAGAGACCTGTGCCAGCGTTTCCACAGGTAGAAATTTGAGCGGATTGGCTTCCTGTACCTCCTCCAAAGTTGACAACAACATGCCCGGCTTGTTTTTGTATTTCTCAACTATCTGATCGAGAACAGGTTCAGCTACCACATAAGGACTAATGGCTTCCATACACATACAGATTTAAGGTTAATAATCTATGGTAAATGGTCCAATTTCCTGCGGGTATAATTTTTATATTATCCCTATTTTTATTCAGAAATTATGAAGTACAAATATATGAAAATAAAAATAATTAAACATTTAATTAATGATTTTTTTCTGTAATAATATTTTTTATTCATGCAATCTGGCGTTCAATCAAATCTCAGGGAATTAATGATTGAATTAGGTAGTTTTATTATTGTATGGAAGTGTAAAATAAAAAACAGATCCTTTACCCTTTTCGCTTTCAAGCCATATTTTCCCTCCTAACATTTCCACGAAAGCTTTTGATATCGACAATCCTAATCCTGCTCCTTGTTTAGCTAATTTATCTTCTATATCAGCCTGTACAAAACGATCAAAGATGGCTCCCTGTCGCTTGGGATCAATTCCGATACCGGTATCTTTTATATAAAATTCCACGAAATTATCTTTGATATGATATCCAAATTCAACTGAACCTTCATCGGTAAATTTGAGGGCATTTTTAATCAGATTGCTATAAATAGATATGAACTTATTCTGATCTGTTTTTATAAATGCTGATTCTGTTGGTAAAGATGAATTATATGAGAAATGTATTTTTTTTTCATCAGCTTCAGGTTTAAACAAGGAATAAATATACTCCTGTTGTTCATTAATATTACATTTTATTAATTTCACATCAACTACTCCAGATTCAATTTTTGAAATATTGATGATATCATTTAATAATGTAAGCATACGAACTCCACTTTTCCTGATTAATTCAAAATAACTTTGTTGTAATTCTTCTGAAAGACCCGGATTCTGAAGTAATTCAGCAAATCCTAAAATTCCATTCATGGGTGTACGTATTTCATGGCTCATATTAGCCAAAAATGCGGATTTAAGGCGGTTGCTTTCATCTGCTTTTTTACGTAAATAAGTTTGTTCCTGTTCGTATAGTTTCAATTCAGTAATATCCGTTATTGTTCCAACATAACCGATTATCTCCTGTTGACTATTGTATTCAGGGACTGCCAGACCTAATACCCAATTGATTGATCCATCACTTAAAATAAATCGATAACTAACCTGTGACATCCTTTTCTCCTGAACTGCAGATTCCCATCCCTGCTGAATCACCTGTTTGTCTTCAGGATGTACAGCAGAAATCCACCCCCAGCCAATTGCATCTTCTTTTTTTATCCCTGAGATTTCACACCATCTGCTATTTACGTAGGTTGTGTAACCGTCTTCTAACGTATGAAAAATACCTACCGGGGAATTATCTGTTAAAGTTTGATATCTAATATCTTTAATTTTAATCAACTCTTCAGCTTCTTTAATATATTGTTCTGCGGTCTCGTATTTTTGGCGATAAGTCAGTGGTTGAAATACATCTTTAATTTTGTATATTTTTGATGTTTCTTCCTTAGCGTCAAAATACTTCAAATAAATATAAAATAAAACGGTATAAAACAAGGTAAATGTACCTTTCGAGATTAATCCGGAGAAAAGTATTTCAAATTTGGTGTCAAAATTCCAAAAAGCTAAAACAGCGAAGAAGATTGAATCAAAGCCAATTACAATCAACATGGTCAGCAAAATTCTTAAGAATAAGAAACGCAGGTGTTTATTTAAAAACTCGTAAATAATTATGATTAGCAATGAATCCAGAAACAATGCAACTGTCCCGACAAATAATACCCATGCATTATTGTTAAAAAGATGAGCAGAGACATTAAATGGGTTGTAAATTGATGTGTCTTTAAAGTACCAACTTAATGTATATAGCAGAACAGACATAACTATGTTTACAATTAATAAAGCATAGATTATGTTTTTTGTTTCAATCGCATCTTCCTTTATATAAATAATTAATAAAACGAACAAGGATGCGGTAAATAATACAGATGAACCGGGGGAAACAAGTAAGTTTTTGTAAACAGACACATATACAGTACTCGAAAGAAATACCTGCATAAATTGAAATAAACCAAGACAAGCGAATAATACACCAATCCCCAGTCGTCTCCTAAGACGAAACAATAACAAAACAACAAAAACAACCAAAGCACCCTGTAAAAACAAGTTGGCTATTTGAGTATAATTCATTTCTTGAATTTATTACGTATAGAAATTCACTTTTCTGATCTACCGTAAAAATAGATATTTTCTTCGGGAAATGAAAGTATAGTAAAAAAAATGCTTAAAACCTTATGTACACCTTATTTTCTTACCACAACACCTTCCTTTTTTAGGAATGCCTTCAATTCCGGAATGCCAATTTCTTTATAATGAAAAATGCTGGCTGCCAGTGCTGCATCGGCTTTGCCTTCTGTGAATACATCCACAAAATGTTCCATTTTACCCGCACCACCACTAGCAATAACCGGCACATTAACCGCTTCCGAAACTGCACGGGTGATGTCCAATGCAAATCCATCCTTGGTTCCATCGTGGTTCATTGAGGTCAGCAGGATTTCTCCGGCGCCTAAGGCAACCGCTTCCTTTGCCCATTCCACTGTTTTGATATTGGTAGGAATGCGTCCACCATTCAGAAAAACATACCATTCGCCGTCGATGCATTTGGTGTCGATGGCCAGGACCACACACTGACTGCCAAATTGACCGGCCAGGTCTTTGATGAGTTGTGGGTTACGAACAGCAGCGGTGTTGACCGATATTTTATCAGCCCCACAGGAAAGCAAATAGGATACATCTTCCACGCTCGAAATACCTCCACCCACGGTAAAGGGGATGTTGATGTGTTTCGCGATGCGGGTAACCAGTTCTGCAAGCGTTTTGCGTTTCTCGTTGGTAGCCGTGATGTCTAAGAACACCAGTTCATCTGCACCCATAGCGGCGTATAATGAACCCAACTCCACCGGATCGCCCACATCTTTGATGTCAAGGAAATTGATGCCTTTAACTGTCTTTCCGTCTTTGATATCCAGACAGGGGATGATTCGTTTTGCTAACATGATGTTTAATTGTTTAATTGTCTAAAGTCTAAAGTCTAAAGTCTAAAGACTTTAGACTTTAGACTTTAGACAATAATTTATTAATAACGCATTCCCATCCGTATTCCATTCCCCCAATTGCACCATTTCCACTGTATTGATGTCGTTGCGGTCGGATGGTTTTTCTACCCGGATGTAATTGGAAGTGAAACCTACTATGTTTTCGCCATGGTTGCGGCTTTCCCATAAAACGGGATAGGTTTTACCCTGATGCTTTTCGTAGAACGCTTTTGTTTTTTTCTCTGAAAGCAAATGCAGGATGTCGCTCCTTCTTTTCTTTTCGGTGACTGAGTTATGATGCTCGATTTCCAGCATTTTAGTACCGGCTCTTTCCGAATAGGTGAACACGTGTAACTGTGAAATATCCAGTGAATTGATGAAACGGCAGGATTCTTCAAACAATTCAGCAGTTTCACCATGCACCCCCACGATCACATCCACACCAATGAAAGCATCCGGTAATACCAATTTGATTTTATCCACCCGGTGGGAGAAGAGTTCCCGGTCGTACTTTCTTTTCATCAGTTTCAACACCTCATTTGTTCCCGATTGCAACGGAATGTGGAAATGCGGCATGATCCTTTTGCTTTGCGACACAAAGGTAATGATTTCATCTGAAAGAAGATTGGGTTCAATGGAAGAAATCCGGAAACGGACATCTGCTTCAATATTATCAAGCGCTTTAACCAGGTCGAAGAAACTTTCGCCGGTACTTCTGCCGAAATCGCCGATGTTGACACCGGTAAGCACGATTTCTTTTGCCCCTTCACGAATGGCTTCTCTGGCCATTTCAACCGTTTCGGCTACTGAGGCACTGCGACTTCTACCCCTGGCCATCGGGATGGTGCAATAGGTACAGAAATAATCGCAACCGTCCTGTACTTTCAGGAAATAGCGGGTGCGGTCGTCGCGGGAGCAGGACGGTTTGAATTCTCTCACCTTTTTTACAGAACCGTGGTGGATAACAGCCGAATCATCTTTGTTTAAATTGCCCAGGTATTCCAGGATGCTGAACTTTTCGTTGGCTCCCAGCACTAAGTTTACTCCTTCTATGTTGGCAATCTCCTCCGGCTTCAACTGCGCATAACAGCCTGTTACGACCATCAGGGCATTCGGATGCTGACGATGAAATTTGCCAATTGCCTGGCGGCATTTACGGTCAGCCACATCGGTCACCGAGCAGGTGTTGATGACGCAAACATCGGCTTGTTCACCGGATTTTGCTTTGACGAAGCCCTCTTCGCGCATTTTTTTTCCGATGGCGGAGGTTTCTGCAAAGTTTAGTTTACATCCCAGGGTGTGAAAGACAACTTTTTTATTGTTGAATACAGAATGATCGATCATGAAATGAAAAAATGAGCCGCAAAGTTACGTTATTTTATTGAAATTAGTTCCCTCGCTTTGCTCGGGATGACAGACTGCAATAAGAGGTGTCTTCCAGCAGGAAGCGAGGAAGTTATAAGATTATAAAA
>JAQWCZ010000163.1 GCA_028705705.1 Paludibacter sp. | reverse complement strand
ACACAGCGGGTTTGTAAGTGATCATGCATATAATGAGAGTCTTAAATGGGAAACTACTGACTAATATAATGTTGGACTTGATTTTGGATTTTGGAAAAACCGTTTGAGCTTTATTGTTGATTATTATTTCAAAAACACAAAGGATTTGTTGCAAAATGTAAAAACGCCTCAATCTACCGGTTATGTTTCTCAAATTATCAACAATGGTTTTGTAACTAACGAGGGACTTGAATTATCTGCCAGTTTCAAGGCTGTTCAAAGTAAAACTTTCAACTGGACTATCGATGCTAACCTGTCATTCAACAGAAACCGCATTGGGGGGTTACTGGCAGATCAGTTCTCAAGTCGTTTGTGGTACAAAGCCGATAATGTGTTTATCCAACGCAATGGATTGCCAATTGGTGCTATCTATGGATATGTTGAAGACGGATTTTACGACAACGAAGCAGAAGTCAGAGCAGATCCGACATATGCAACAGCAAACGCAAATGTTGTGAAGTCTATGATTGGAGAAATTAAATACAGACCCGGATTACATATAATAGGTGATACCAATCCCGATTATACTTTCGGTATTACCAATAATTTTGCCTGGAATAACTTCACTTTCAGTTTCTTCTTACAAGGAGTTATGGGGAATGATATTTTCAATGGTAACCTCATGAATGTAACGCTTTACAACACAACCAATATCCCGGTTGCCGTTTACGAATCGCGTTGGACACCTGAAACTACTGAAACGGCAAAGTGGCCTAAAGCAACAAACCAGGCAAAAAGAACCTGGCTCATTTCCAATCGTTATGTTGAAGACGGTTCCTACCTGCGTTTGAAAAATATCAATCTTGGATATACATTCAAAAAGATAGGTTTCCTGAAAGAAATCAACAGCATTCATGTGAATGCAAGTGCTTCGAACTTGCTGACTTTAACCAACTACAGTTGGTACGATCCTGATGTAAATGCTTTTGGTAGTGATCCAGCCCGTAGAGGTGTCGATGTATACTCTTATCCTACAAGCAGAACATTCTCGTTTGGTGTAAAAGTTCAATTCTAATTTTATAAAGATAAAACAATGAAAAAAAATATTCAAATAGCAGGTATATTCAGCTTCCTGTTTTCCATATTAATTTTTTCTTCCTGCAGTGATATTTTGGATGTAAATGCATTTTCAAAAATTACGAATGAAGGAATTGAGGATTCTGATCAGGGTGCAGACATGTGGGTCATGGGTGCTTACAATGGTTTGTCTCGTATGTATGTGTACGATGAGTTTCCACGTTGTCTGGAACTCGATAATGATTATGTAACAGGTCCAAGTTGGGCTTTTGGCGAACTGGGTGCCGGTAATTTTCAGGGCGCTACCAATCAGTCGGATGCGGTTTGGAAACTCAGCTATGATTTGATTAACAGAACCAACGAGGCAATATTCCACGTGGAGAAAATGATAAATGTAACTGATGCAGTAAAAAACAACTGTCTGGGAGAACTATATTTCCTGCAGGCTTATGGTTACTTCCTGTTGGTTCGTGCATATGGAGCAGTTCCGATTTATGAAAAATCAATTAACCAGGGTAATGATCCAAATCAACCGCGTCAGCCCATTCCGGTTGTGTATGCTCACATCATCGATTTGCTCAGTGATGCAAAGGATATGATATACAAAAACACAAGTGCCTCTTACAAGGAAGGTCGTGTAAGTGCAGGAGCTGCAGCTTCATTACTTGCGAAAGTATATGCCACGATTGCTTCTGCGGCCATGCCAAGTGGCACTGTATATGTTAAAGGAGGTATTCCTTTCAGCATGAATGGTAGTGTAAAAGTGTTGACACAACCACAGAAACTAACTATTCAGAAACAACAGGTGGCTGGTTATGAGTCATTTGATTATATGGAGTATTATACACTTGCCAGAGATCTTGCCAAAGATATCGTAATTGATAAACTCTACGGAAATCACGAATTAATCCCGTATTCTATTCTTTGGAAAAAATCAGGCAGAACGAGTACAGAACACTTTTTTGCCTTACAGACAAAATCCGGAGATGATTATTTCGGCGCTTTGTTTGCCCGTGCATACAGCGGCCAGATTGTGAACGGCTACGTGCCGAGTGGCGGTGGTTTATCACATGGTTTGAGAGACCATTGGTATAAGTTGTTTGAAGATAATGACCTGCGAATTGTGGATGGTGTTATGCACAGGTTTGTTCGTCAGTCAGATTTATCGTGGAATGGTGGTGGATATTATCCAAATACCAATGAGTGGAAATTAAAGGCAAGAGGTTTAGACGCTTCTGATAATAAGGTGGCTGATCCTGTGCCTCCTTTTAACGATGGACGCGATTATCGTTCAAGCATTGGTGAGCAATATCTCGCTTATCTTACAAAATACACTGATGTGACCGATAGGTCTCTTACCCGTACTGATGCTATGTTGCCTTTGTTGCGTTATGCTGACGTCGTGTTGATTTACGCAGAAGCTTCCAATGAAGTTGACGGTCTTAACAATGATGCATTAGATGCTTTGAATTCAGTTCGTACCAGAAGCAATGCAACAGCTAAGTGGTTTGGTGCCACTGAAACAGGTGGTATAGAAACAAAAGAAGAGTTTCGTTCGGCTGTACTGGAAGAAAGAGCTATGGAACTCGCATTAGAGAGTGATCGACGCTGGGATTTGATTCGATGGGGTATTTACCTCGGTGTGATGAACGGAGTTGGCACTGTGGATGAAATCAACACAATCAAAATGAGGGAGTCTAAACATTTATTGTATCCAATCCCTCAGGATGAAATCCTCACAAATCAGGCTATTTCTGAGAATAATCCAGGCTGGAAATAATTAACGCAATTAAAAATCTTCTGTATATGAAAACTTCAATAATTAAATATCTTTCATTAACATTCCTGTTGACAGTATTCTTCATAGCTTGTGACGATATTGTTACCTACGATGATAATTATGATGATGGCACGGTTTCAAATGGTCCCCCTGTAATCACAAGAATAAGTCCGGTTGAAAATCCGGAAAAGGATACTACTGAAGGTAGTTTCAATCAAATGATTATCATTCATGGAGAAAACCTGAGTCAGGTGAGATCAATCCTTTTCAATGATCAGGCGGTAGATTTAAAAGAGGTATATGCTATATCTTCTAAAATTGTGGTTCCAATTCCGGGAACAGTTCCTAACGAGATTACAAACAAAGTGGTTGTGACTACAGCAAAAGGATCAATAGATTATGCTTTTAAAATTAAATTTCCTGATTTGACTATCAATGGTTTTAATTTTGATTTCGGAAATGCAGGTGATACAATTGTTTTAAAGGGAAATAATCTTCTGTTATACGATTTAACTACCGAAAACGGAGAGATAAAAATGAACGGAAATCAGGCCACAATTCTTTCTACAACTGAACAGGCTGTAACATTGGTTGTCCCAGATGGTGTAACGGATAATGCTACAGTTACAATCAGCAGTCCGAGAATTAAAGCGGTATTAGGCGACGACCCGATAGAATTGACATATCGTGATCTGGGTTTCAGAATTGTGGATTTAAGCCCTGCTTTCCTGACTAATTCTTCTTCAAGCAATTTTTCTACTGATGGTACTCGTGAAGGTGACCCAACTCCGCTTTTCCCCGGAACTTGTTATTCCCGTATCAAACCAACAGTAGCAGCCTATAGTACTAATATCCCGATTTACAACTATCCGTTTGATGCTCCATCTACCAATGCCATGTTTGCAGATATGCGTGCCAACCCATCTGATTATGTGATTAAATATGAACTGTTAATTAAAACAGAATTTCCAATTACTGCGCCGGGTGACAGGATCAGGATTCTGGTTAATGGTTTCAGGCCACCAAATGATAAGGAATGGATACCAGCTTTGTCAGGTGTAGCATATCATACTAACAGTAAATGGACAACCATATCGTCGGATTTTGAAAACTATAAGAACGCATCAGGTGGTAGTCCGCTCTTTGAAACTGGTAATAAATTTATTTTTGCTTATATCCATGGCGCCGGAACTATTGCTCCAACAGATTTTTCAATGACTAATCTAAGATTTGCCAAGAAAGTAAGAATTGTTAGAACACAATTATAATACAGTATTTAAAAGGGAACCATTTACTTAACGGAAAATGGTTCCCCAAAAGAAAAAAACATGAAGAAATTTTTTTATATATTATCCCTTGTTTCCCTGATTTTTTTGGGTGCCTGTGAAGAGGAGAGAGATATCAAGTTACCAACTGGTCCTGATACCAACACTAATCCAGACACCAATCCTGATACCAACGGTTCTTATCCGAATGCCATGATAGAAAGTTTTGGTGTAAACCTTTCTGGTGGTGAATTCGGAGGTGTTTATCCCGGTGTTATCGGCACACATTATGGTTATCCTACCGCTAAATGTCTGGATTACTTTAAATCAAAAAAATTAACACTTATTCGTTTCCCTTTTCGTTGGGAAAGGGTGCAGTATGAAATGAACGGTTCTTTGAACCCACTTGATTTAGGTAAAATGAAAGAGTTCGTTAAAGCTGCTGAGGATAGAGATATGCCCATCATCCTGGACATGCATAATTTTGCGCGGTATTCATTTGATGGTGGTAAAACACAAACTGTAATCGGATCTGGTCCAAAACTCACCAAGGAACATTTAGCTGATGTATGGAAAAAATTAGCGTTGGAATTCAAAGCTTATAAAAATATCTGGGCTTATGATATCATGAATGAGCCTTATAACATGCCAAGTACTACTGCCTGGTTTGATATAGCACAAGCTGCTATTTACAGCATCCGTCAGGTCGACACAGAAACGCCGATTCTGATTAGTGGCGATCGTTACAGTTCTGCTTTTCACTGGGTGCAATTCAGTGATAACCTCAGAAATCTGGTTGATCCTTCAGACAAACTGATTTATCAGGCACACATCTATTTCGATAAAAATACCTCCGGTTCTTATGGTAGTTATGTAAACGGTGTTTTTGTACCATCAACCTATGAAGCGGAAGAAGCAACCCCACAAACGGGTGTAAACAGGATGAAACCTTTTGTGGAATGGTTGAGAAAATACAACAAAAAAGGGATGGTGGGAGAATACGGTATACCGGACGATGATCCGAGATGGAATACTGTGCTTGAAAATATGTTGATTTACCTGAGAGATAATGGTG
>JAQWCZ010000162.1 GCA_028705705.1 Paludibacter sp. | reverse complement strand
TCCGAATGCAGTTGGCGAAATTAAGGATCTGAAGGATTGCTATGCCTATGGAAATACAGTCGTGCTGAGGGGAATTGAAAATGGTAAGTTAGTCAACATCTATTCAGTGAGCGGTGCCCGCGTATATTCTCAAAAGATGACTTCCGACAGAATGACGGTTACTTTACCTGCAGGGATATATATTGTAAATGCCGCATCACATAACAAAAAAGTCATTGTCAGGTAAATATTTTATTTTACCACATAAGTCACGTAAGTCACATTAGAAAGTGACTATAAATCAACGGCTTAATTACTACACGCTTAGAAGTTTGTGCCGGGTCTCATGAATATTTTTAATTCATTCAAATTAAAACTTCTATGTGACTTATATGACTTATATGGTAAAATGACAGAAATAAACTCTAATCACTAAATTTAATAAAAATGAAAAAAGTCATTACATCACTACTCATTTCCCTGTTTGTGGTCATCGCTGTACAGTCAGCCAATACTTATCTGATTTATAGGAGTACCACCGGAGGAACATGGACAAATACAGGTGAAATCACAAACCCTGTACTTGTGGATTTGTCAACAGTCAATGCTGGGGGCGAAGCTTCATTGAATGCATGGTTTGCCGACAGAAGTCTGGCTACTCCAACTATGGGCGCAGGTTCACAGTTTGCCGCCGGCGATGAGACCTGGATCATCAGCGGAACTTATGTACTGACCGATACCGTCAGACTATTTGAAGGTGTCAATTTGTACGGCGGTTTTGCAGGAACGGAGTCAGCCATTACAGGGCGGGCAAAAGGAACCAATGCATGGGATTATACCAATGAAACAATTCTCGACGGAAATGCTACAGCCGTAGGTATAGCTGGAGGTTCATCTTCAACTGCTATGATTGTTGATGGATTGACCATTGATAATTGTAAAAACAGCAGTACTAATTATTCCGGAGGTGGAGCCCGTATTTCCGGCGCGTTGTCCACTGTACAGAATTGCATTATTAAGAATTGTGTTACTACGAGTACATCTGTGTACTCTTCAGGAGGAATTGTATTGAATGGAGGCGCCACATTGAAAGATTGCTATGTTCATAATAATCAAACAAGTGGATATGGTGGAGGTGTGACTGTTTATAGTGACGCATGTACTATAAGCGGTTGTAAAATTACTAATAACACCTCAACTTCATTTGGAGCGGGTGTTTGTTTGTATGCCAATACCAGTGGAGTAACTGTTTCAAATTGTGATATATCAAATAATACTACCACTACTAAATCCGGTGGAGGTTTACTTGCATTTAGTACTACCGTTACAAATGCAAATCCTGTAACAATATCTAATTGCACTTTTTCCTCTAATATTGCTACAGCTGGTTCAGGAGGAGGTTTATATCTAAACACAAAAGCTGGAAACGCCATCAATGTATCCAATTGTACATTTACGTCTAATCAGGCAAATGCTACAAAAAGTACTACAAATGGTGGTGGAGCTATTTGGATTGGTACAGGTACTCACAATATTGATCAAAGTACTTTTACGGATAACTCTGTATCGCTTTCTAGTGGCGGTGCCATCCTGATAGGATCTTCTGCTGCTGTTGCAACAATCAGCAAATCAGTTTTTACCGGGAATACAAGCCCAAATCATGGTTCGGCTTTAATGCTTACTTTCCAAGCGACTGTAAACAATTGTTTGTTATATGGAAATAAAGCTAATAACGTAATTTATATGGGATCCGGTGCCGGAGCTACAGTAGTAAATAACACAACTTTTGCTTCTAATACAAATGTTGCAGGTACAGTTTCACTCGGTATATATATATCGGAGGCTACAGGGGCATTTACCAATTGTTTGTTTTATGACAGTGGAACAAATCCTATTTCAGGAGGAATCGGGACTACAATTTCTTATTGTGGATTCCAAAATACGGTAGGACAAGCTTATGCTACCACCAATAATTGCATTAATACGATCAGTTCTGCTTCATTTGCTGATGCAGCCAACAACGATTATCACTTGTCATCGGGTTCCACGGCCAGAGATGCAGGAACAACGATTGCTGCCTGTAATCCCGATCTGGAAGGAGTTACCCGTCCTCAGGGCGTAGCTTATGATATGGGGGCGTATGAACTTGATGCAACGACAGCAGTTGCCGACAAAATGGAAAATTCATTTGATTGCTATTCTGATGGAAATAACATCATCATAAAAGGACTTGCATACAGTAAAAATGTAACTGTTTATTCTGTCACAGGAGCACGTGTATACTCACAAAAAGTTGCTGCAAGCTCATTGAGAGTTGCACTCCCTGAAGGAATCTATATTGTGAATGTAGATGGTAATAACAAAAAAGTAGTGGTTCGCTAATCTCATACCTGTAATGAATGTATGCTTGCTTTGCAAAAGAGGCAAGCATGCATTTTGAAAGAGTAAAAACACAAAAGATAAAATGAACCTCAGAAACATTGCTTTGACGATACTAAATGCTGCGAAAAATCATATTACAGGAATTTTTTTGTTTTGCCTCGTTGCTTCCACGGGCGCAACAAACTATTATTTGTCTTTAACCGGCGATAACAGCTACAACGGTCTGACTCCTGATTCTGCCTGGCGTACGATTACCTACTCGGCAACAAAAGCGAAAGCAGGCGATGTTGTGTATATTCAGGGAGGAAATTATGGACATGAACATGTAACTGTATATAATTCGGGAACGAGTACAAACCCGATTATTTTTGAAGGGTATGAGGGTCTGCCGGTACTGGATGCCGGAGATTACGACGGAAAGGCAATATATATCTATGGTAAACCCTATGTAACCCTGAAAAATATACGGGTGGCGAATTACAGATATGGTATCTGGATTGACGGGAATAGTCATCATGCTATTGTCGACGGATGTATCGCTGACTCCTGTTGCAATACAAATTATTCCACTTATGGTTATGATGGGTATGGTATTCTGATTCAGAGTAGTAATTATTGTGAGGTAAGGAATTGCTCAACGACTGATAACGGAGGGAATAATATCTTTATATCTAAATCGAATTATTGTACGCTTGAAAACTGTGAGGCATACAGCAAACAAACAGCCAGCAACCAGTACATTACCGATTATTATGTCGTGTTGGCATGGAGTAGTTATAATACAATACGGAACTGCTATGCCGAAGATATTAATGGGTCGTATAAGGGAAACCACGGTTTTATTATCAAGGATGGCGGAAGTGGAAGTCAGCATAGTACGGGCAACCTGTTTGTCAATTGCACGGCAAAAAAATTTGAAGAAGGCTTCTCGTGTGCGCATGGTGCCTATGAAAATCTATTTGACAGCTGTTATGCAGATAATACGGGTAAACGTTCCTCTTTTAACTTCTGTTTTCAGAATCGGGAAGGCGCCCACGATAATACTTTCTCTAATTCCACGGCGATAGGATTAACGGGAGTTGCCAGTGTGTACAGTGGCACGGAAAGTAGTGGTTACAAAGTTCAAAATAATACTCTATTCGTCAACTGTAGTCTTAAAGGTATATATAGTACTACTATCGGTGTTTACTTGCGGAATGCTACCAATACCACATTTAAAAATTGCACCTATGTCAATTTACCTTATCTGTTTCGCTTCAGTAAGAGCAGTTCAGGTTCGGATCTGAATTCCGGAACCGAGCTGAGAAACTCCATCCTGTCAGGTGTTACCAGTCCATACGACAATCGTCCTCTGGCTGCTCCCTGGGCATATAGTGGCGTCGAGACAGGATATAGCGACATGGATCAGGTATCAATCAACTATACCGATTTCTGGGGTGGCTTCGAGCAACTTCCCGGAAACGGGAATATCTCTGTGGATCCTTTATTTGCCGATAGCATACATTCCGACTTCCATCTTAAATCGGAATACGGGAGATGGAATGGAACGGGTTGGGTATATGATGAAGTGACCAGCCCGTGTATCAATGCCGGTGATCCGCTGGATGATTATGCGCTTGAACCTTCTCCCAACGGTAACAGGATCAATATGGGCGCATACGGTAATACCGCCGAAGCTTCATCGAAACCTGATGTTTCGGGAGTAGCATCGGTTGATGAGCATTTGTTCAGCTGTTACAGAAGAGGACCTAATTTAGTGATCGATATACCGGCAACCGATTTAATGTCATCATCGGTAACGGTATCACTTACAACCCTGGATGGACGAACTTCAAAACAAAGCTATGATAATGTCGGTCAGATAGTGATTGATATCTCTCATTATCAAAAAGGTATCATCATTTGTACAGTTTCAACATCCCGGAAAACAGAGAACTTCAGAATAATTAACGATTAAACGACTCAACAATTCAACGATTCAACAAAATATGGACACTACCGTTAATTTAAGTAAGGAACAAGACCGGATTTTGTCAATCGATTTCTTCCGTGGTCTGGTGATGTTTATCCTTGTATCAGGGATTGGCACTTTGTTCGGCGGATTGGTCGAACAAGGTAAAGGAGGTGATTTGATAGCATTACTGAATAAACATTCCAACCACGGGGAATGGTTTGAAATTTATTTCTGGGATCTGATACAACCTTTCTTTATGTTCATCGTGGGTGTCGCAATGCCTTTTTCTCTTTCCAAACGACTTGCCAAAGGTGATAGCTGGAAAAAATCATTTATTCATGCATTGAAACGTTCTTTCTGGTTGCTGGTGCTTGGGTTTATGCTCGGAGCTACTGAAGAAACTTTTTACCTGACCAATATCCTTCCTCAGTTAGCATTTGTATATGTTATTGCTTTTTTATTGATGCAAAAAAACATAAAATGGCAATTAGCAATTTCTTTGGCCTTAATCTTAATTTCCGATCTACTTTACTATTTATGGCCTGTTGCTGGTTATAATATGCCATATACTCCGGATCATAATTTTGGTTCGTGGTTCGATATGGCTACTGTAGGTCATTTGCATCCTTATCATTGGGTTACCTTCAATGCCATCCCAACCTGTGCTCATATCATCTGGGGAGTATGTGTCGGTAAATTACTGATGACAGATTGGTCGCAGGGAAAAAAATTATGGATCATGATTGCGGCAGGATTATTCGGGGTGATAGCCGGTTATGTTTTGGGCTTGTACATCCCGATGATTGAACGTATCAGCACCAGCTCATTTGTTCTTTTCAGCGGAGGATGGTGCTTGCTGGCTATGGCTTTTTCTTACTTGCTGGTCGATATTCTGAATTTTAAATGTTTTGCT
>JAQWCZ010000161.1 GCA_028705705.1 Paludibacter sp. | reverse complement strand
TCCAGATTTGCTGACAAATATAGTATTGTATCCAAATCCTGCAGATAAATTGTTGATATTGAAAGGAACCGGAGAAAATGAAGGAAAAGAATACAGTGTTTTCAGTGTCGAAGGCAAATTGATGTTACAGGGAAAATTGATGCCGGAAACAACAACCATTCTGATAGATATACTACCGAAAGGGATCTATTTGTTAAAGATTAATTGTGATAAATTGCAGGTACACAAGTTTACAAAATACTAATATAAGTATTACATAAACATGCATTATACGAACATAAATTAAATAAAATGATCAAAAGAAATTACAAATTTAAAACAGGTTTGCTCGCTTATACACTTGTTTTTGCTTGTGTGTTAACCTCATGTGAGGATAAGCCGGTTATACCTGAAGTACAGAAGTATCTGTATTTTGGAACCCTGATGAGTGATGCAAACCGGTCTGCTGCACAAGTTGCAAAAGGAATTAATACGGCTTCGATAACAATTAGATGGGATTCCTTTGAACCACAGGAAGGAGTAATTAGCAGTTCTTATGTTCAGATCATGCAGGAAAACCTGTCTAAATTTAAACAAGCGGGTGCAAGGTTAGTCCTGGATTTGGGTGTTCATTATCCACCCGTTTGGGCCACACAGATTCCCAATTGCCGGTATGTTAATCAGTATGGAGAAGCCTATGCAGTAACCGATCAACCGGGACGCAATGTGGTAAATGGGGTATTCAATCAAGAGGTACGTGATAAAATTGCCGCTTATGTTGATCTTGTATTTACTCAATTTGATCCGGATGATTTTTTTGCCATCCGCATTGGCTGGGGACACTTTGCAGAATTGCAATACCCGGATAAAAGTTACAATGAAAGTAAGAACTGCTACTGGGGATATGATGCTATCGCGTTGAATCAGGTAACTGGTCTATTGCCCGAAGGTGTGGGCGTTAATCCGGTACCGAACTGGAAACCGGGTATGGCCAGTGCAAACAATGCGGATGCAAGGGCTTTTATTGAATGGTATCTGAACGCGTTGAAGAATTATCAAGCTTTTCAAATCAGTACAATCCGGAAACACTTTGATGGTTATATCAATGCTTTGTATGCCGACTGGGGCGTTCGTGAAGGAGAAATTGAAGAAGCCATCGCGAAAAATTTAGATGGAACGACTTTCACCGAACAATATGGTCAGTTGCAAAAAGGTTTAGATTTTGCCCGTTTTATTGCAGCCATACCCGACAGCAACGTGGTTGTTTATAACACCTGTCTTAATTCCAGTTATCCATTCCCAATGACTGAGAGTATCGTAAACGAAAACAGCGCTAATCCCAAAGATTGGAGTCCGATACACTATGAGCATTGGTGTGCGAAGAAACATCATCTCCCGTTGAAAATTTGGGCCGAAAACGATGGTAGTGATAATTATTATGCCATGAAACTCGCATTCGAAAGAATGAAAAAATATGATTTAATGGGCATTATGTGGGCTTTTGAATTTAATCTGTACAGTGATGACCAACAGTATGCTTCCCTGAACGAATACGTGAGTTTTATCAATCAATATCAGAAGAAAGCTGAATAACAAGCTATAAATTATATCTCAGTTTAACAAAATCTATTAACAAATTAAATGTAGTATTATGAAAACAAACAGTACATTTTTCAATGAAAGACTCATCAGAAGTATGATGATTCTTCTAATCGTTTTTTGTGCATGGACTTCTGTTCATGCAGCAAAATTTACCTTTAACGGGACAACCAACACAGATTGGGCAACTGCTTCTAACTGGGACACCGGAACTTTACCAAAAGATACTGATAATGTGATAATTGCTCCGGGTAAAACTGCGGTTATCAGCAGTACAATCTCTGTGGCGCTTGATTTTATCCAGTTGGAAGCCGCTTCCAGTCTTGTTAATCAGGGGACATTAAATTTAAAACCCAAAACCGATTTTAAAGGTGGATTGGTGTTGTTTGATGCCAGTTTTGCAAATGAAGGAACATTAAGCATCAATACGGCAGCATCTTCCCCGATTAAATACCATTGTATCGACCTGAAAAAGACAACAACCGGTCAGAATATGGTGTTTTTAAATGGCACTTGTACATTTACGGTTTCACTTGAAAAAGGAGGCAGGTATTTATTTTGTGTACAACCCGGAACATCCAATTATATAGGCGGAAATCTCACCCTGGGAAGCAGTGAGGCCGGTGCGGTGTTCGGGCTGATTAAATTTAACGGATCTGAATCAACTGTTTATATTGATGAAGGTGCAAACATTACCCATTATACCCAATTTGCTAATGATGCCAATTTTGGGGATATCTGGTTTGCTCAAAACAACTCAAAACTAGAAAACGAAGGTAAAATTAAAATTATCGCGACTGCCGGTCAGGGAACCAATGCCTGTAACGCGTTTTATTTCAACCCTCCTTCCAATAATCAGGTAAATACGCTGATTAACAGAGGTACTATTGAGGTTTCAGGTAATTCTACCGGTTTTTTGATGGCTAGTGGTGCCACTTCCGGTGTTCCGGGTGTGATCAATGTTACAAATAGCGGTACCATTGATTTGAATGTGCCGACTGCACCGGTTGCCATGAGTGTTAAGAATGCTACCAATGTCGACTTTACCAATTCAGGAACATTGAAACTGAATGCCGGAACAAACGCCATCAAATCGCTGGCAAATCTTGAGCTGAGTCAGGTAATTAATAATACTGGTACGATAACCGTAGCCGGTGGAAGTTTAATGGGAGATATTACCGCTCCAGCTGTTGCCCCGGTATTAAATAATAATACCAATGGAGTTCTCAATTTTAATTATGGTGTGGCAGCCGGAACAACACCTGCAACTGCAGGCACTGTGACTGTTAATAATGCAGGTGGAACCATTACAGGGTCATGTACTTTTGCCGCAGGAACTCTGAATACAGCAAACGGAACCCTTTCTCCGGGTGATGATGGAACTGGCATTGGAAAAATGATTCTCACTCCTGTAGGTGGCGCATTCACTTTAAGCGGGAATGTTACTGCCCAGGTTAATGGCAAAGCAACAGCCGGTACCGACTTCGACCAGATTGCATTTACTGAAGCCTGCGCGTTGACCCTGACCGATGCAAATGCGCTGAATCTTACTGTTGGTTATACACCGGCGAAAGATGATAAAGTTCGTGTTATAGGCAGCACAACTGTTAATGGCACTTTTGCAAACCCGGCTGTACCAACCGACTGGTTAATGGATTATGCCGGTGGAGATGTTGCAGTTACTTTTATCGGTGGTACTGGTGTCAAAAATCCACTTTCCGGTTTTACTAAAGTATATGTAGCAGCAAATCAATTGCATGTAAATCTGGAAAAAGCAGATGGCGCTGTAGTTGAGTTTATGGATATGACCGGACGTATGGTTAAGTCAGTTGCCGTTCAGGGTCTTGAAAATACAATTCCTATCAACAACTTGAAAGGGGTTTATATGATACGGGTTGTAAACCCTGCTTTTAACGATTGCTATAAAGTAATTTTGTAGTTGCTGATTTTGATTGCCACTATGTGATTTTTATCAATTGAATTACCCCGGACTTTTAAAAACTGTAAATCAGAAAAAAAAGTTCGGGGTAGTTTATATACATTTTTATGAAAAAAACATTTTTTATATGATTTGATTCTTTATAATTTTCTTAGTTTTGAATTCTATTGACGATAATTATACGTTGTATATCAGTAAACGAAACTTCTCATTTAACGAACCTATAAACAAGGATGAGTATTTTGAGGGATTGCCAAAGTTGATTGTTCTATCATTATTTACTTCTGTAGTATCAAAACCAAATACTGTTTTAGCTGACGCCAAGTCCTGTTTTCGCTTTGACAAAGTCCTGTTATGTCTTCACTCAAGTCCTGTTTTGCTTTCAGACATCCCCCAAAGCATCCCCCAGTTCGGCATAATCTCCAGGTGGCTACGCCGAACTATGGAATATCCTTTTCACAAAAAAGCTTGTTTTTTTCGAACCTAAATATATGTCTTGTTGAATGTTGTATTATATGCATTCTTTAAAGTATTGTATTTTGAAATTGAAATATATCTGTCCAGATTCTTATGTAACGACTCTCTTATTATAATTATAGCAATAGAAAAAGGGGAATTGTATATTTTAAACTATTTATAAGTAGTAAGAAATAACAATAATCTACAAGCATTGGTTAAAAACAATGCTTGCGCCACGTTGCATGTTTATCTCTTGTACGACGTAGTCCGAAGACTACGTCGTACAAGAAACCGGCCTTCGGCTGGTAAAAAATAGTAAAAGTGCAGGGCGTTTTTTTCTCTCACCTTTTATCTTTACCTTTGCCTGTTCATTTGTTGAACATTTAAAATAGCCGTTTCCGGTATTATTTATCATGCTTTCAGATGTTTGTAGAAAAGGAGAGGATGAATTGTATCAAACTCCGATTGTGCAGCAAACCGCTTTTTGGTCGCACGTAAAGAATCAGTTAGGGGCTTCTACTGTTGCCATTAATTTTAAATCCAAACGAAAAAGATTGTTTCAGGATGCTGCTTCCGATGATTATATTCATTCGGATGTGTTGGTGATTTTACAAAAAATTAACCGGCACGACTGCATTGCATATGTACCTTACGGACCGGAAATTGAACCGGATGAGGAAAATCAGGGGCAGTTTTTGGAGGAAATGTCGGAAAGTCTGCGCTCCTTCCTGCCATTGAATTGCATCATGATTCGTTACGACTTATGCTGGGAGTCGTATTGGGCAAAAGACAGTTCCCATTTTGATGAAAACGGAAATTGGCTGGGTGAACCAGAAATCAATGCCCAGGAACTGAGGTTTAACTTCAATACCTCCAACTGGAATTTTCAGAAAGCGCATTTTAATATTTTACCTTCAAATACTATTTTTGTTGATTTGAAACCTGATGAAAAAACGATATTGAAGGAGATGAAACCGAAAACCCGATATAACATCGGATTGTCGCTTAAAAGGGGAGTGGAGTTGCGTACAGCCGGACTGGAAAGTATGGATGTCTGGTATCAACTTTACAGAGAAACTGCTGCCAGAAATAACTTTTTCCTCAATGATATTCGTTACTTCGAAGCGATTCTGAAAGCAAGGACTGAACATACTTCTTCGCCTGCCGAAGTGCGTTTGTTGATTGCAGAGTCGGATAAAACTCCGCTTGCTGCCATGTTCCTCATTCTTTCCGGAAACAGAGGATCGTATCTCTATGGTGCTTCTTCATCTTTATACCGTAACCTGATGGCAACTTAT
>JAQWCZ010000160.1 GCA_028705705.1 Paludibacter sp. | reverse complement strand
CAACGCGTTGGTGCGAAGGCGAATCTGTAATCCGGCGGATGCCTGCGCTAAGCCCCAAACTGCTGTTGGAACCGTGGCTTGAGCTGATGCCGGCAAACGAACGACGGTATTCTGGCCGAATCCTTGTCCCCAAACCACGAAATTGCTTTGAGTGAATGGGTCATAACTAGTATCAGCTTTTGCAAAGAAAATACAAATAGTGAAAACGAAAAGAATTGAAAAAAGTTTCTTCATTACTGATATTTTTTTTTGCAGTCATCGCGGGTCATGCTCGCGATGACTGCAACTTGCTTATTCCTGAGTTACTAACATTTTTTTCGTCATATTTCCGGATTTTACAATATAGATATTGTTTTTTACAGGTTTTTCAATTTTTATTCCCTGCAGCGTGAAATAACGAGCCGTCGCTTCATCCCATTTCTCTGCTGAAATGACATCCACAGCAGTATTAAAATCGAGACCATCAATTTGCTGATAATCGTCGCGATTGGCAAGCCATTGGAAAATAGGATAGCCATTGTGCATTTCCTGTGCCCAAACATTGTTTTCGCTAGCAAAGTCCCATTCTAATTCCTGAAAATAATTCATCGGATCACTTAAATAATCAACTGTTTTTGTTTCTCCATCGTAAGCCTGACCCTTCGTTGAAAATGCACCATCGGTAATGTAAAAATCGATGATATATCCGTTATCGCTTAAAACTGTTCCATCATAACCCCAGCAATTGATACCTTGTGCAACCGGGGTTACATTTCCACCGCCCATATAGGCGCAAATGCGCCCTATTCCACCGGACACTAGATTAATAACAGAATCATTACGTGAAACGCAACCGATGACGTTGTTATCTGACCAACCTACAATACCGCCAGCCTTCGCTGATGCAGCCGTGATAGTTCCCGTGGCATAGCAGTTCATAAGCACCCCACCATTCCAATTGATGCCAACAATGCCACCTGCACGGGAGTTACCCCCAGTAGCTGTTGCCGTAACATCAGCAGTTGAATAACAATTCTTAACTGTTGACACCGCACCCTCTATCGGTTTGCCTAAATTCCCGACAAATCCACCGACAGCATCGGTTCCTACAACTTTTCCTGTGGTGTAACAGTTTTCAATCGTACCAGTAAAAGCTGTTGATGAAGGCGATTTCACACCGAGATAGCCACCAATAATACCTACACCGCTTTTTGAGGTACCTTCGATATACGCGTTAACAACACCAAGGTTTTTTACTGAACCGCAAACTACGCCAAAAAGACTACAATAATCTGAAATCGCGATGACAGACAGATTTTTAATCACGTGCCCGTTACCGTCGAAATGGATGTGCTTAGTATAGCCCTCATTGATATTAAAAGGCGTCCAGGTTTGTCCGGCCATGTCTACATCTGCAGTCATTTTAAAGTGCCGAAGTTCAGGTGTACTTGGTGCAGCGCTACTATATGCAGAGTTCATTGCCTGCATATGTTCAACTGTACTAATTAAATAAGGATCAATCGCGGTGCCACTTCCGCCAGCAAACTGGGCAGATAAAGGTGAACTTAAAACCACGCAAATACAAATTACAAAAAAGTATTTAAATCTACTCATAATAATAAAATTTAAAGATTAATATTCATTTTGCTTGAAATCAATATATAAAGGAAAATGATCGGATGAAACCGATACATTTATACCGGGTAAATTATAGATAACATCTGCTTTGTAAATTTCATATTTTCCAGCAGGATTATAAGTCAATGTAAAGTCAATACATTTAGTTGGACCTCCTGTTGTGGGGAAGGTATTTTTAATAGGGCTGACAATCGTCCAGTCCTTTTTAAACGCTGTGAACATGGCACCTTCCACCTTATCCTCATTAAAATCTCCCGCCAGATAAGCTTTTTTATTCAATGCTTTTATTTTCTCTGTAATAATTTCGACTGATTCAACCCGGTTACTCTCCATCAAATCAAGATGCACAGAAATGATTAAAAAATCTTCATATTCAGCAATTAAAAAAGTTCTTGGTTCACTACCAGATAATTTATATTGATGAATGTTTTGTGCAGGCTTTTTGGATAAAATGCCGACGCCGTATTTTCCACCCTTATAAGAGATAGCAGCTCCAAAATAAGCATGCATACCCAACTTGTCACCCAATTCTTTCACCATATTTATGCCTTTACTTCTTGTCGAGGCACTATCCAACTCTTGTAGTGCTACAAAGTCGCCATCCAAGGTGGAAATTATGTTGGCTATCCTGTCGTAATTGATGATGCTGTCCATACCCTCACAATGTCTGACATTATAGCATAAAAACCGTTGAGTACCTTGTTCTTTTGAAAAATCGACTATTTTTTCATTGTTTTTAATCAACGTGTCTTTAAACAATGAGTTATCCTTTGTTTCTGCATTGCATAAATAAATACTGAAAGTAAAGGCAATAAATATTAAATTCAAAAATTTCATCTGTAGCTGATTTGTTAGTAGTTTAATCCGTCGTTCCACCCGGGGTTTTGAGATATAGCACCTTCTGTTAGCGTTCTATCCTTAATAGGAATCGGGTAAAAATAATCCTTGCTTTCATCCCATACCCGTTGGTTTAAACTATGGCAGATTATAAAGCCCTTATTGCCTTCAGAAAGAGTAATATCTTGACCAATTTTTAAGAATAGTGGTACGAAAGCCGCAGGTTTATCCCCTTCATATAAGCAAACATCTTTTTTGCCATTATTATCCAAATCATAAGTTCCAGGGCCAGGGAAGTAGATTCCTAACATGGGTTTCTCGAAGCGTTTACCGCATTTCCAACGAATAATGTCATAGTAACGATGTCCTTCAACGATTAATTCTATTGTTCTTTCACGTCTGATCTCCAGAATTACTCCGGTATTTGTTCCACTTACATTCGGATAGCCTGTTTCAGCACTTGTTAAATATGGATCGGGATTGGCATTTGCATCGGCCATGATAAGATTCGGCATATTAACACGATTACGTAACAAGTTTACGGAGTTGTCCAAATCGGTTTGAGTTAGTGTTCCCCTTTCAGCTTTTGCTTCCGCATAGTTTAGTAAAACTTCACCAAGTCGAAAGATTGGCATATCAATACATGATTTATTGTAGTCATCATATACGGATTCCATCGTGTATTTTATCAGGTGATAGCCAGTCATTGTGCTCGCTAGATTTGGAGAAACAACAGTTGTAGCTCCTTTGCGTTTATATCCTGGTGTGCGAATAGTTTGTGCTAAACGGGGATCCCGACTGGCACATTCTTGACTAAAAAGCATGGTTTCATATCCCGGTATATCAGTAAAACGTGACCCGTCAGCCATCAAATAAGTATTTACAATACTTTTTGCTAATCCCGGTTTCCCCATCGAACTGGTGTTTTGATAGTTCTGTACATTATGAATCAATGACAGAGTCGCGTCATAATCCCGTGCAAGAATTACCTCCGTGCTGTTTGCATCTATACTGGCGAATAAATCCATATAGGGTGTACTGCCAGTCTTGTAAACGGTATAGCCACTATTTGTCATAAGTTCTTCCGAGGCTTCAATTGCATAGTCGAGGAATTGTTCATATCCTTCAATACCATGATATTTTCTGAAGGTACCTTCAAATAAACCTATTCTGGATTTCAATGCTAACGCAGTCCATTTCGTAACATGATATAAATTTTTTTCTGCAGGCAGATTCTGAATCGCGAAATCAATGTCATTGATAACCGAATCCATCACGAGTTGTCTTGAGTCACGTGGTTTGTATAATTCAGGATCTGTAGATCCAAGAACTTTGTTATACCAGGGCACATCGCCGAAACGCTTCACTTTATCAAAATAGAAATAGGCTCTGAAGAATTTAGCTAAACCATCGTATTTCAGTTTTACTGATTCATCTTTAACTCTGTGCGAGTTTTGAAGATAGAAATTGATATCTCTTAACGTGCTGAAATTCCATCCACCTCCAGAAGCAGGAATGGTTCGTTGTCCAGTTACTTCTTCTTCGGGGGTTGATAAAACAACCAAATCGGCACCTTCACCATAAATACTTGAAGCACTTGGTAGCAGGTCTATATAAAAATTGTTGCTGTAAAGACGGATTTCATTTTCAGTTTTAAAAAATGAATCTGCATATAATTTGTCTTTTGGGAAAACATCTAACTGCTCATCGCATGAAGCTGTAAATGTTATAAAACCCACTATCGCCAATATCCTTATTAATATTTTCATATCTGCATTTATTTTAATTGTACCTGGAACATTATTGAATCAAGATAATAGTAATTATAGGCATCCAAATTTGTTCCATTTGTTCTTGTTTTGAAATGTGTTTTTAGAATGTAATATCAAGTCCAAGTGAGAATGTTTTTGACCAACCATATTTTCTTGCATTACCTGTTGAACCATCAGAAGCAGCTAATTCAGGGTCAATGTATTTTGATTTTAACTTTGTGAAAGTATATAGGTTTTCGCCACTGAAATAGATACGAAGACGTTCAATACTTATTTTTGACAACAGCGAACTCGGGAGTGAGTACCCGATGTTCAGGTTCTTGATGCGACAATAGGCTAAATCCTGCAAGTATCTATTACTTGGGACGCCTAACGATCGATTTGACGCGTTCATAGCGATATAACCTCTCGGGCGCGGGAAATACGCGTCAGGGTTGTCTTCACTCCAAACTTTACTTAAAAAGTCACGTTCAATAAAGGTTGTATATGGACGTGAATAGGGACCCCAAAACACGGAGGCATCTTTACCCGGATACCAATTTTGTTTGCCTATCCCTTGAAAAAAGACGGAAAAATCGAAGCCGTTCCAGTCGGCACTAAGATTAAGACCAAAAGAATATCTGGGCAATGAATTGCCGATTATTATCTGGTCACCTGTGTCATCCAATGTTTTAGCAGCAGAAATAATGTTGTCATTATTCAAGTCAACGAATTTAAGGTCACCGGCTTTCAGTCCTTTCTCAGATCCTGCGGATGTGTTAATTATTGTGTTTACAGATGTTTGGTCTACAGGATAGTTTGCTGCCTCTTCGTCAGATGCAAAATAGCCGTCAATGACGTAACCCCACATATCTCCCAGTCGCTCTCCTTCGTAATGTTGGGTTATCAGTTTAGAAGGGTTGTCAAATTTGGTAATTGTCGAGGTGTAGTCGCTTAAAATAAAACGAGTTGAATAGTTAAACGGCTTGCTACCCATGTTAAATTTATCATTCCAAGTGAGACTTATTTCCCAACCATTAGTGCGTAGGTCTGCAGCATTCATTTTTGGTACACTTGCTCCATATGCGGCCGGAAGATCTTTACCTGCAGTAAGCATTCC
>JAQWCZ010000159.1 GCA_028705705.1 Paludibacter sp. | reverse complement strand
GTCTGCTCCAATATAACTTAAATCAAATCTTTCCGGCAGAGTAAAATCGCACTGAATAGTTGCACATTGCCATTTTCTTTTTAAAGCATCTTTTAATTTGAAATCAATTTTGGGACCGTAAAAAGCTCCGTCGCCGGATATGGCGTGAAAGTCCCAACTGTGGAAAAAATTGGCAAGGAGTTTTTCAAACAGGTTGAAAACGAGCCCAAGTCAGTGATTCTGTCTCTTTGCGATCAACTTTGGCAATCTGGTTATCTGGAGGAATCATTTATCGCCTGCAACTGGTCATATAACATACGTAAACAATACAAACCGGCGGATTTTCAGGTATTCGAAAGGTGGATAAACAAGTATGTGAACAACTGGGCATCATGCGATACACTTTGTAACCATACGGTAGGTGATTTCATTGAAAAATTTCCAGAATATATTTCCAAATTAAAAGAATTTGCTCATTCCGATAACCGTTGGGTGAAACGAGCAGCAGCAGTAAGTCTGATTATTCCGGCCCGAAAAGGCAAATTCCTGCCGGATATTTTCGAAATTGCCGACATTTTGCTTTTAGATCAGGATGATCTGGTTCAGAAAGGTTATGGCTGGATGTTAAAAGCTGCCAGTCAGGCGAACCAGCAGGAAGTCTTTAGTTACGTGATGCAACACAAAGCTGTCATGCCTCGCACAGCCTTGCGTTATGCCATTGAGAAGATGCCTGATGAAATGAGAAAGAAGGCGATGGAGAAGTAATTGCAAAGGAAGAAAAAAATATTGGTTCTTTTTTTCGTTATTCCTAATCTTTTTGGATTAAAGAATTTACTTTATCTGCAATTTTCGCTGTAACTCTTATGTCATTATCATTATTTTTTTTCTTAAAGATTTAAATTCCTCCATCTCCCAACTCTCTTTTAATTTCATTCAACAATTGCTGCTCAGTAGGCAAATACAGTTTGTATTGACTTGCCAAAATAGTTTTATTGTGTTCCGGTAGTGCCAGTTTTACCATTTCATTGTTTTTGCTTGCACAGAGTAATATCCCGATCGTAGGATTTTCATCAGGCATTCGTTCGTAACGGTCGAAATAGTTGACATACATTTGAAGTTGCCCAAGATCGTTAAGGGTAATTTTATTGGTTTTAATTTCCACTATCACGAAACAACGCATCAAGCGGTTGTAAAAAACGAGATTGGCAAAAAACTCATCGTCTTCTATCAAAAAGCGTCTTTGTCGGGCTACAAAGCAATAACCATTTCCCAACTCCAGCATAAAATGTTGTAATTGTTGGATAAGCGCCGATTCAAGGTCTTTCTCATAAAACTGAGGCTTCCGTTCCAACCCGAGAAATTCGAGTATCATTGGGTCTTTTACTATCTCACTGGGTGTTTCCGGCAGTCGCTCATTCCGTGCCACAGCCAATACAGCTTCTTTATCGTTACTCAACAACAAGCGTTCATAAAGATTCGAATTAATTTGTCGTTCCAATTCACGCCCGGTCCAGGCGTTTTTCACTGCTTCAAGTTCATAGTATTCTCGTTTAGAGACATTCTCTATTTGTATCAACATTCTGTACTGTGTCCAGTTCAATTGCGAACGCAATGCGTTCGCAATTGGGAAAGTGCGGTAAAACTGTCGCGCTTGTTCTAAAGTTCGCACAGAAAATTCACTTCCAAATTCAGGTAATAGTTGTTCCGACAAACTACGGATGAGATAACTCCCATAATCAGCCCGATCCTGACCTTGCTGCTCTTCTTCAAAAATTCGCTCACCTAACTTCCAGTACATTTCAACCCTGTGAAATTCAACACTTCGAATGGCTTTCGCCCGGGCTTGTCCGATAATAATCTTAATTTCTTCAACAAAATTGCCGGCACTTTTTTCTACAAATTCACTCATAATTCAGGTTTTTTAATTGGTTTATAACATCTTTCCCGAGAGCATGTGACTGTGTAAACAATTCAGAGTCTGCTCTGTAATTTGATTTGGGATACGCAAATATACAGATTTTATATTAAAAAACACGATGACTTAGTATAGTACTCAACACCAGCAGTAGTGAAAGTGTGTTGTATTTACCATATGGAGATTCTTCAATAGTGGTAGGTTGCTCGGACGAATAGATTTAATAATAATCACCCTTTCAAATCAACTTCCATCCCGGCATAAAAAACTTTCATTTGATCAGGAAGCTGATGAGTTAAATTTCGGCATACCTCATCACCGGTACAATGACCGGTGTAAAACAAAGTATCGGGATAGTGATTCCGGACTTGCTGAATAATGGATTCGATGGCATCGGGATTTTCGTATAACTGATTATCGGTACTATCCAGGAGATGAAAACCACCAAGCACATGACGAATCGGCTTACCGGTTGCTACCGAGACCGATTCGAGCATGTTCAGCAAACCCAGATGCGCACAGCCAGTAAAAACAAAAAGCTCTTTACCTCCAATTGCGACAACAATTTCATGTTTGAATTCATCCAATACGAGTCCGCTTTCGCTCTCCCTGTAAAGCGTTCTGTTTCCTTTTGGGATAGGAAATAAGCGCACAAAAGGTTTTAACACGTGAATTTCGTCCCCCAACACAGGATGGTCTTCAACAAACAAAAAACGGTTGGGATATCTTGACAAATCCAATTCCACACCAATTTCGCGGAAACCGGTTCGTTTGGAGTAATACTTTCTGTTCAGGGCATATTTGGAAAGCACCACCTTCGCTTTCAGGTTCAATTGCAGGAATTGCTCCAGTCCACCGGCATGGTCGCGATGCCCATGCGAAATAAACACATAATCCACCTGCGTAAGATCCACGCCTGCTTTGGCAGCATTTCGGACAAAAACATCAGATGCTCCGGTATCAAAAAGATATTTATACTCATCAGTCTCAAGATATACCGACAAGCCATGCTCCGATTCAAAATCAGCATCATGCACCCTGTTATCGGATAATACAATCAGTTTCATTCCTCTTTACTTATTATTGGCACTAATTCATCATCGCCATATTTGATGCATTGTTTGCACCTTACGTGATTGGCTTTTCCTTCAATAAGTTTATAGCATTTCTTACAGCGGTACCAATCCCGGTCAAATTCCACATTACCACCTTCGATGACAATCATTTTTCCTTCGACAAAAGCTTTGGCCATCGAACGCCGTGCCTGTTCATAAATGCGGGTCAGGGTTGGTCGCGACACATTCATCCGCTCCGCTGCCTGTTCCTGCATCAAGCCTTCATAATCAAGCAGACGAATGGCTTCGTACTCATCAAAATGCAGCACGATGGTTTCAAGTTCCGATCGGGGAATACCAAAAGGCTTATACCCTTTCATGAGTGGAGGGAAACCGACTTTTCTATGTTGTTTGGGGCGAGGCATACTTTAAATACTGCGTGATTAAGTTGCACAAAAATACAAATTAGATTCAGGCTAATCTATATCTCTGCACAATTTTAACAATCAGATCCATCTATATAATTGTATTATCATAAAAGTTATAATTCTCTTTTATACGGCCAGACCATAGTAACGCAGGCTTTCCTCATTTTCATCCAATCTGTAAGCTTTGCAGGCAGCTTTGGGTCCGGCAGCAGAAACGCCGATGATAATGATCTTTTTGTTGCTCATAGTAATTATTTTTGATGTTTTTCAATGGCTTTTTTAATATATCAGGGTATTTCTGAAGTTTCCAGTCATCCGTATCAACAAGGCCTCAAGTTCAGCATATGGTAATACAATGCTTCGCAAAAGTTCCCATCGGGCAACTTCATAATACTTAACATAATTGGCATGATGCACAGTACCCATGCGATCAGTATCAGGATAAGCAACCCTGAATTGGTATTCATGTTCAATCATTAATCAATTATTTAAAATTTATAACCTACTTGTAACAGCTTTCACTAATAAATCAAAAGCATATTTAATATGATGATCAGAAAACATTCTTTTCAGATTTCCTATATCACAACTAACCCCCAACTCCTCATTGATTGGAATTTGAGTGAGCAAAGGAAGATTGAAATTCAGCGTTAATTGCTTACCCCCACCTTTTCCAAAAAGAAAATACTTCTCCTCAGGATGATTTACAGGTGAAAACCACGACATATTCTCAACAATCCCCAACACCCGCGTACCGATATTTTTATCCTGCAACATGCTGATGGTTTTCTGTACATCAGCCAATGCAACCAATTGAGGAGTTGTAACCACAACAGCACCTGAGACTTCAAATTGCTGAAGCAGGGTAATCATGACATCTCCGGTTCCAGGAGGAGTATCAATAATCAGATAATCCAGCTTACCCCAACTAGTTTGAGTCAACAACTGCTTCAAAGCATTCGAAACCATGGGTCCACGCCAGATTACCGGTTGTTTCTCATCAAAAAAGAAGCCTATGGACATAATTTTAATTCCACTACGTTCAAAAGGAATCATCATGTGTTTACCATCAACTTCTTCAACTTCCGGACGAATATCATCTGTTAAACGAAACAAAGTAGGAACTGAAGGTCCAAAAATATCTGCATCCAATAACCCCACCGAATATCCTTCCAACGCGAGAGAAAGAGCTAAGCCGGCTGCTACAGTCGATTTACCAACACCACCCTTACCAGAAGAAACCAATATAATTTTACTTATGTCGGGAATTGGGATTTTCTCAACGATATGTCCTTCACCGCGTTTTTTGGAACTTGTTTGTGAATCCATTTTATTTACAATATAATTTTTAATTTATGCTCTGAATTTTCTGATGTAAAACTTTTCAGACCGGTATTCTACCTGCTGAATTCCTGACAATTAATTCTTAAATGAGTTTGCCCTACGACAATATTACATTCTGATTTTTTCCCATTCTTTTTTCATCCTGGTCAGATCAGTTAACCAAGCTTCGATATCATCCTCATGTTCAAGTTCATCATTTAAAATCTGAACTGCCATTCGATGTGTTGCATGGTCTTTTCCTGCCGTAAAGTCAGCGATTTCTTCATAACGTTGAATAGCACATCTTTCCCCTTTCAGGTTTTGCTCAAGTATTATTTCAATATAAGGATCAGATGGTTCATCGTACGAACACCTGGCTAACTTTGTCCATTGAGCAGGATTAATAACCGGAGTACCCCCCAACTGAATAATTCTGGCTGCAACCAACTCAGCATGTCCCAACTCTTCATTAGCATGAACTAACAATTCTGGCTCAACTTCACTTCTCATCGGGCCTTCCATCAATCTGGCCCCAATCCAACACTGATAATATGCCAACCACTCTTCAGCCAAAGCTGCATTTAACATCTCCAATAATTTGTCTACATCAACATATGAGACTTTAATAGCTGCTTTTCCCATG
>JAQWCZ010000158.1 GCA_028705705.1 Paludibacter sp. | reverse complement strand
TTTCTGCAATCGTCAGGATTATGTAAATTGAAAGTAAACGTTTGGCCGTTTCACTCATTTTGGGATGAATTTTATCTTTGGTTGGTCCGGTAGCTTCAGCAGAAAAAAGCTGTACTGCTGAAAAACCAAAAATTGGTAACAATGCAATTGAAATGACAATAATCCCAAGACCGCCGATCCAATGGGTCAGACTTCTCCAATAAAGAATACTCCGTGGTAATGTTTCTATATCGTTTATAATTGAAGCTCCGGTGGTTGTAAAACCAGACATTGTTTCAAAAAACGCATCAGTAAAAGATGGAATGCAACCACTTAGCCAATATGGTAATAATCCAATCACTGAAAAAAACAACCAGATTAGAGTTACAATAATGGAACCTTCTCTTTTCCCAATTACCGGGGAAGCATGTCTTCCGATGACATAAAACAACAACCCGAGTAATATTGCTATACAAGATGTAAGCAAAAAATGAGATATTACCTCTTCCTTGTAAATTCCGGCTATAAGAACTGCTGTTAAGAGAAAAGCTCCCTCGAACAACAATAGACCTCCTATGATTCTAAAAATCAGTTTATGATTGAAATCGCGAAACATCAATTAAAATAATTCTCTATTTTGCGAATGGCTGATGACACACAAAAACAAATCACATGGTCACCCGGCTCAATGATTGAATCTCCGGCAACAATATATCCTTCCCCATTTCTTACATATCCACCAATATTTACATTTGCTGGTAGTTTGAGATCTTTTATCTTTGATTTGGTAATTTTCGATCCTTTTTTGGCTACAAATTCCACTACTTCTGCATCTGCTGATGTCAACGTTCTCACATCCAGCACATCAGCATCTAAAGTAAGTTGATAAATATAACCGGCAGCGATCATCTTTTTATTGATTACCGTACCGATATCCATACTTTCAGCCAACATGATGTAATCAATATTCTCCACCTCAGCAACCGTTTTCTTCACCCCGAGACGTTTGGCTGCCAAGCATGCCAGGATGTTTGCTTCAGAATTTGACGTTACAGCAATAAATGCATCAATATCCTGAATACCTTCTTCCTTTAACAGGTCTAAATCTCGTGCATCTCCATTGATAATCAGAGCACGCTGACATTTTTCTGCAAGTAAAAAACTCTTTTCTCTGTCTTTTTCCAGCAATTTCACACTGATGTGAGAAGGCAAGGCCTGTGCAGTCTTCTGGGCGATGCGACTTCCACCCATAATCATGGCACTGTTAATCTTAAAATCAACCTTACCGGCCTGTTCTTTTACAAACGGCACATTCTCAGGACGGGTAATGAAGTACACAATGTCATTTGCTTCAATCTCGTCTGCTCCACCAGGAATAATAGTAATGTTGTTACGTTTGATGGCAACAATCCGATATTTACGGTGGTCAAAGTAACCGCTCATAAATTTTTTGTTGATGATCACAGCATTATCACGTACCTTGATACCCAACAAAATTAGTTCACCATTGCAAAAACTCAGGTTTTGACGCAACCAGGTAGTTTCCAGTGCGGCCACAATTTCTTTTGATGCCAATCTTTCCGGATATATTAAATGATTTACACCCAATTTTTCAAAAAACTCTTTGTTTTTGGGTATCAAATATTCGTAATTATCAATACGTGCTAAAGTCTTCTTTGCTCCTAAGTTATTGGCAAACATACAAGCATTGATATTCACACTTTCATACGGAGTTACAGCTATGAAAAGATCAACATCTTTCACGCCAATATCTTCCAAATCCTGAATGGAAGTTGGACTTCCTTCCCGGGTCATCATGTCGTAGTTGGCATCAAGGTCTTTAAGTTTAGAAGGATCTTCATCCATCAGCGTGATGTTGATATGCTCTTTTGCGAGCAGTTTTGCCAGGTGAGTACCGACTTCACCGGCTCCGGCAATAATAATTCTCATCTTTTTGGTTTATTGAGTTTTTTGATTTTATCTTTACTTTCTACATATCAAAAGTATTTATCATTGTTTTGCCTATACCCTCAGCATCCAAATCAAGCATTTTATACAGTTCCTCCGGAGAACCGTGTTCAACAAAAACATCCGGAATACCCATTCTTTTTACCTGAACCGTATATTGATGATCCGCCATAAATTCAAGTACGGCTGAGCCAAAACCACCATTGATGACACCATCTTCAATGGTTATTATCTGTTTAAATTTCTTGCCGATTTCATGCAATATTTCTTCATCAAGCGGTTTAAGAAAACGCATATCATAGTGTGCAATTGATAAATTGCTTTCTTTTTCGACATTTTGAATAGCAATTGCAGCCGGAATTGCCATCGTTCCAATGGTAAGTACCGCCACCTCTTTTCCTTGTTTCAAATAAATACCTTTTCCTATTTCTACTTCAGTCATTTTATTTCGCCAATCAATCAACGATCCTTTTCCTCTTGGATAACGAATAACATACGGACAATCATTTTTCAACTGAGCCGTGTACATCATATTTCTAAGTTCATGTTCATTTCGTGGAGCAGCAATAACTAAATTCGGAATACACCGCATATAAGCTAAATCAAAAGCGCCATGGTGGGTTGCTCCATCTGCTCCCACGATACCGGCGCGATCAAGACATAAGATTACCGGTAGTTTTTGCAAAGCCACATCATGAATCACATTATCGTAAGCCCTTTGCATGAAAGAAGAATATACATTGCAAAATGGTATCATCCCTTCTTTTGCCAGTCCTGCTGAAAAAGTAACAGAATGACCTTCCGCAATTCCGACATCATAGACCCTTTCAGGTATTACGCGCTGCATAATATTCATCGAACAACCTGATGGCATGGCTGGTGTAATAGCCACAATTTTTTCATTTTGTTGTGCTAATTCTAATAAAGTTTCACCAAAAACAACCTGAAACAAAGGAGGTGTTGGAATCTGACTACCCGCTATCTTTTCACCTGTTGAAGCATCAAAACATCCCGGAGCATGCCAATGTACTGCATCGTTTTCAGCAGGTTCGTAACCTTTTCCTTTTTTTGTTATACAATGAAGTACCTTGGGCCCTTTAAAATTTTTGATTTCATTTAGTATTTTAACCAGGTTTTTCACATCATGTCCATCAACCGGACCAAAATAACGGATATTTAACCCTTCAAAAATATTTCCTCGCTGACGGGTCAATGTAGCTTTCAAACTATTACCTAATGTTAAAAGACGTTTTTTCCCATCTTCACTAATCAAACCAAGTTTTCTGAAACAGCGATATATGAAAAAACGTAATTTGTTGTATGCAGCAGAGGTGGTCATATCGACTAAATACTGCGTAATTCCTCCATGCACAGGATCGATGGCCATTTGATTGTCATTCAACACGATCAGCAAGTCATTTTTATCCATGGAAGTATTATTCAGTCCTTCGAATGCCAATCCTCCGGTCATCGATCCATCGCCAATTACGGCAACCACCCGTCGATTGTTTTCATTTTTCAACAAAGATGCCACCGACATGCCCAACGCAGCAGAAATTGAAGTAGAGGCATGACCAACACCAAAAGCATCATATTCACTTTCGAAAATACTAGGGAAACCACATATTCCACCAAACTTACGATTTGTATGAAAATTATCCCGGCGACCGGTAATGATTTTATGACCATAAGCCTGATGTCCTACATCCCACACAATGCGATCGTAAGGGGTATTAAACACGTAATGCAGGGCAACCGTCAGTTCGACACTACCTAAATTAGAGCCGAGATGACCCGGATTTTTTGAAACCTCGTCGATAATAAATTGTCTCAACTCGTCGCAAACCTCCGGCAATGCTTCCTTCGGGATGGTTTTCAGATCATCAGGCGAATCGATTTTCTGAAGATATTTGTATGTTTTGTCAGTCATTATTTCTAAAGAATACAGCAGGCAAAAATAATATTTTTTTGGTGATATTATCCATGAAAGCTTCTTTTTATTGTTAAAGCTGATAAATTGCGTGAAATGCAATCCGGCAAATCGTATATAAGCCTTATTTTTTAACAACTAAACAGACCAAAAACTTACAATTTACCACTAAAATGCACTTTTTTCAAAAAAATAGTTGATTTTTAAAATTATCTGTTTATCTTTGCAGCCGATATTTAATAATAAAACATGTCAGTTCGTCTATTTAATATTGTCGCTTTAATCGTCGTGGTACTTTTGGTCAATCATCAAGGGTGAGGACGGTTATGTGATAAATATTACAGATATAAATGCACAAGAAGCCTTTCTCACCTACAATGAGAGAGGTTTTTTCTTTTTTATCTAAGGCAATTTGATTGATGTTTAAAAAAGATAACCATAATAAAAAACAGGATATGAAGAATATTTTGCGCAGTCAGACCAGTACCGGCGGAAGAAAAATGGCCGGAGCCAGGGCTTTGTGGAAAGCCAACGGCGTAACCGAACAACAATTTGGCAAACCCATTATTGCCGTTGTAAATTCATTTACACAATTTGTCCCCGGACATGTGCACCTGCATGATATCGGTCAGAAAGTAAAAACAGAAATAGAAAAACTCGGCTGTTTCGCGGCTGAATTCAATACCATTGCTATTGACGACGGTATCGCGATGGGTCACGATGGCATGTTGTATTCTCTTCCTTCCCGCGATCTGATTGCTGATAGTGTGGAATACATGGTAAATGCTCATAAGGCAGATGCGATGATATGCATTTCTAACTGTGATAAAATTACCCCGGGTATGCTGATGGCTGCCATGCGACTGAATATCCCAACTGTATTTGTTTCAGGGGGACCAATGGAAGCCGGTGAATTAGATGGCAAACACCTCGATTTGATAGACGCCATGGTACAAGCTGCTGATGATTCTATTTCCGATGAACAAATTGCCAAAGTGGAAAGTGCCGCTTGTCCAACCTGCGGTTCTTGCTCGGGTATGTTTACAGCCAACTCCATGAACTGCTTGAACGAAGCCATCGGATTAGCACTGCCGGGTAACGGAACCATTGTTGCGACTCATGCCAATCGGGCCCGTCTATTTGAAGATGCTGCTAAACTGATTGTTGAAAATGCCTATAAATATTACAGAGACGGAGACGATACCGTACTTCCACGTACCATTGCCACCCGCGACGCGTTTATGAATGCTATGGTACTCGACATCGCGATGGGAGGTTCCACCAACACCATCCTGCATACATTGGCTATTGCACATGAGGCTGATGTTGATTTTACCATGGATGATATTGATGCACTTTCCAAAAAAACACCTTGTTTATGTAAGGTTGCACCTAATACAGACAAATATCATATTCAGGATGTTAACCGTGCCGGTGGTATCCTTGGCATTCTTGGGGAACTGGCCAAAGGAGGTTTATTAAAAGCCAATGTT
>JAQWCZ010000157.1 GCA_028705705.1 Paludibacter sp. | reverse complement strand
GTTAATAGTTATTAAATCAGGATTTTGAGATATTTTTTTATCGTACATTTGTTCCACTTTTTACAAAAATATTTTATACAAAGTATATGGAACAATCTGTTGATATTCGCGAACTTAACGAGAAAATTGAGAAGCAGAGTTATTTTGTGGATGCCCTGGTAATGGGTATGGATAAAGTAATTGTGGGTCAGAAACACTTAGTTGAATCTTTATTGATTGGTTTGTTGTCTGACGGACATATTTTACTGGAAGGGGTTCCCGGTCTGGCTAAAACACTGGCTATTAAAACCCTGTCGGATCTGATCAAAGGAGATTACAGCAGGATTCAGTTTACGCCTGACCTGTTGCCGGCTGACCTAATCGGAACGATGATTTACAGTCAGAAGAAAGAAGAATTCAGCATCAGGAAAGGTCCTGTTTTTGCCAATTTTATCTTAGCTGATGAGATTAACCGTGCTCCGGCCAAAGTGCAGAGTGCTTTGCTGGAAGCCATGCAGGAACGTCAGGTGACCATCGGCGATAGCACCTATAAATTGCCTGAACCATTTTTAGTACTGGCTACCCAGAACCCGATCGAGCAGGAAGGAACCTATCCGCTTCCCGAAGCACAGGTTGACCGTTTCATGCTGAAAGTGGTTGTTAACTATCCCAAAAAAGAAGAAGAAAAACTGATTATCCGTCAGAACCTGAAAAAAGACAAACCACAGGTTACACCCGTACTGACTCCAAAAGAAATCATCGAAGCCCGCGATGTGGTTCGTCAGGTTTACATTGACGAGAAAATCGAAAAATACATCATCGACATTGTTTTTGCTACCCGTTTTCCACAGGAATACGGACTGAATACGCTCAAGGAAATGATTTCCTTCGGCGCTTCTCCGCGTGCGTCTATTAATTTGGCGCTGGCGGCAAGGGCGTATGCCTTCATCAAACGCCGCGGTTATGTGATTCCGGAAGATGTGCGGGCGGTATGTTACGATGTATTGCGTCATCGCATCGGACTGAGTTATGAAGCAGAAGCCAATAACATGACTTCGGACGAAATTATTACCGAAATTTTAAATTCAGTTGAAGTGCCCTGATGTATGGAGACAAGCGAAATCATACAAAAAGTCAGGAAGATTGAGATAAAAACACGTGGTTTGTCCAATCATATTTTCGCGGGAGAATACCATTCTGCCTTCAAGGGCAGGGGTATGACTTTTTCGGAGGTTCGTGAATATCAGTATGGTGACGATGTGCGTTCGATCGACTGGAACGTGACAGCACGCTTTGGTCATCCTTATATCAAGATTTTTGAAGAAGAAAGGGAGTTGACCGTGATGTTGCTGATTGACGTGTCTGGCAGTCGGGTGTTCGGTACTGTTTCGCAACTGAAAATGGATATTTTTACAGAAGTGGCTGCAACACTTGCCTTTTCAACCATTCAAAACAATGACAAGATCGGGGTGATTTTCTTTTCAGATAAAATCGAGAAGTTTATCCCACCTAAGAAAGGAAAAAAGCATGTATTGCACATCATCCGCGAAATGATTGATTTCAAGCCGGAAAGTACACGGACGAATATCGCGGAGGCCTTGCGTTATTTTACCAATGCCATAAAAAAACGATCGGTAGCTTTTATCATTTCTGACTTCATTGATCAAAAATTTGAGAAAGAGTTGACCATCGCCAATAGAAAACACGATGTAGTTGCGCTTCAGGTGTATGACATCAGGGAAACCGATTTGCCGGATGTGGGTTTGATGAAATTGAAGGATGCTGAGACCGGTAAACGTATCTGGGTAGATACCTCAGATAAAAGGTTGAGGACAACCTACCGGCATGCCTGGGGTGAGAGTCAGCTTGAATTGCAAAAGACATTTACAAAATCGGGTGTCGATTCTGTATCGATGAGTACCTCCGAAGATTATGTAAAGACCCTGAAAAAACTCTTTAAAATGAGAGCCTGATTGCTTGAATTTACCTTTTGCATGGATGTAAAAAGAAATGAAGATGAGAAAAAGGATTACAATTTTTATACTGTTGACAACCTTGCTGTGCAAGATGAATATCTTAGCGCAACAGGTTACGGTAAATGCAAGTATCGACTCTGTTCAAATATGGATTGGTCAGCAGACACAGTTGCATTTTCTGTACAGTCAGCAACCCGGCGAGTTTGTTCAACCCCCCATTTTTTCAGATGCCATCGTAAAGGGACTCGAAATAGTTGACCGGTTAAAGAGCGATACTGTAAAAGCTGACGATGGTCACCTCGATATCAGTCAGTCCTACGTTGTCACCTCTTTCGAAGATACGCTCTTGCTGATTCCTCCTTTCCCTTTTGTTTCTGGTGAAGATACAATCTGGTCGAAAGACCTGTCGCTGAAGGTGGTTCAGCCTTTTGTGATTGATACAACCAATATTCAGTTGGCTGATATTAAGGATGTATTCAAACCGACATTCAGTCTGAAATATTTTTTGAAGAAGTTATTACCCTGGTTGATCGGTGCGGTGTTGCTTGCGGCGCTGGTTTACCTGATTATAATTTTGTTGAAGAGACGAAAGGTGGTGGCTCCTGAAGAAGTAAAACTTAATATTCCACCTTATGAGTTGGCTATCAGTAGACTGGATAAAATCAGACAGGAGAA
The DNA here is from genome assembly GCA_028705705.1 of Paludibacter sp. Lineage (GTDB taxonomy): Bacteria > Bacteroidota > Bacteroidia > Bacteroidales > Paludibacteraceae > Paludibacter. The sequence continues at coordinate 2,788 of JAQWCZ010000157.1, read as the reverse complement.
ATTATGGCAACAGAACAGGCACAAGGAATATCATTCCGAACTGACGGATGTATTGCGGGAATATATTGAGGGAGTGTTTGAAATTCCGGCAATGGAAATGACTTCAGATGAAATTCTGACTCAGCTTAACTCCTTGAGAATTGAGAAGAAAACGGTATATCAATCCTTACAACAAATCCTGCATTTGGCCGACTTGATCAAATTTGCCAAGTGGAATGTGGGTCCCGATGAGCATGAACTGAGTCTGAACAATGCATTCATGTTTGTGAATGAGACCAAAATAGAGGAAAAACCTAAAACAGAAGAGGAGATAAAGGAAGATGACATTTCATAACCCCGAATATTTGTTTGCGCTGTTGATTCTGATACCGGTTATTTACTGGTACATCAAAGAATTATATAAGTCGGATGCGAGTTTGCAGATCTCATCGCATCGAAACCTGACAAGCACACCCAAAAGTATGCGGTTGAGGTTATTACATTTGCCTTTTGTGTTGCGGGTATTGGCTGTTATCCTGATCGTGATTGCAGTGGCACGTCCACAGGCATCTAATTCCTGGCGGACTGAAAACACAGAAGGGATAGATATCATCATCGCGCTTGATATTTCTGGTTCTATGCTGGCAGAAGATTTTCGTCCCAACCGCCTCGAAGCGTCTAAGTCGGTCGCCAATGAATTTATTTTGTCGCGACCGAACGACAACATCGGTCTGGTTCTTTTTGCCGGAAAAAGTTTTACCCAATGCCCGCTCACGACCGATCATGCTGTATTGGTGAATCTGTTCAACAGCATTGAATACGGGATGATTGAGGACGGAACGGCGATAGGGATGGGACTGGCAAATGCGGTAAATCGCCTGAAAGACAGCGAAGCCAAATCCAAAGTTGTGATATTGCTGACCGATGGTGACAACAACAGGGGAGATATAGCACCCGTTTCGGCCGGAGAACTGGCTCAGGCCTTCGGTATCCGGGTATATACCATCGGTGTTGGTTCGTACGGGATGGTCAATATTCCTATACAAACACCGCTTGGCAGACAATATCAGCAGATTGAATCAGCCTTTGATGAAAAACCCCTGGAAGAAATAGCTTCTATGACCGGAGGAAAATATTTCAGGGCAACGAATAATGAGAAATTAAGGAGTATATACCAGGAAATTGATCAAATGGAGAAAACCCGGATCAGTGTCAGGGAGTACAATAAAAAATTCGAGGAATATTTCATTTTTGCCCTGGCAGGTTTTGTGCTGCTACTGATAGAGATATTGATCAGAAACGCGTATTTGCGAAAAATACCGTAAAATGTAGGGGCGCAATGCTTGCGCCCATTTGTTAAAATGGTAAATTTTTTAATCCTAATATGTTTAGATTTGCAGAACCGGAATATTTATTTTTGTTGATGGTCGTACCTGTACTGACCCTGATTTTTGTGTTCTACAGAATTCGGAAACGCAAAAATATAGCTACATTCGGAGATCCGGCCTTACTGAAGGAGTTGATGCCGAATGTGTCCACAGTCAGACCGACCGTGAAATTTATCATACAGATGGTTGTACTGACACTTCTTGTGATTGTATTGGCACGTCCCCAATTTGGAACAAAAGCCGAAGAAGTGAAACGTCAGGGCATTGAAGTCATGATCGCACTTGATATTTCAAACTCCATGATGGCTACAGATGTTGCACCAAACAGGTTGGCCAAATCGAAACAAATACTTTCTCAGTTGATCGACAACATGAGCAATGATAAGGTAGGTTTGGTGGTTTTTGCCGGAGATGCCTTTACCCAGTTGCCGATTACGGCTGATTATGTGTCGGCTAAGATGTTTCTCAGTACCATTTCACCCAAACTGATTGCGCGTCAGGGTACTGCGATCGGTTCTGCGATTGACTTATCAATCAAATCCTTTAATCCGAAAAGCCCGGCGTCCAAAGCCATCATACTGATAACTGATGGAGAAAATCATGAAGATAATGCGGTAGAAGCAGCCCGTCTGGCACAAAATGAAGGTATTGTAGTGCATGTAATCGGCATGGGTCGACCCGAAGGTGCTCCCATCCCAATTGAAGGAACAATGAGTTTCTGGAAAGACAAAGACGGTAATGTGGTCGTGTCGAAATTAAATGAAGCCATGTGTAACGATATAGCGAGTGCCGGTCAGGGAGTTTATGTTCGTGCTGATAATACCAATGCAGCCTTGCGGGCAGTGTCGAATGAACTCGATCAGTTGGCTAAGACTGAGTTGACTTCCACAACATTTTCGAATTATAACGAACAATTTCAATCATTTGCCATTATTGCGTTGGTATTGTTGCTGATGGATATTTTTATTTTAGAAAGAATTAATAAACGTTTCAGCAGGTTGAAAATATTTGATTTAAAAGAAAAGTTATAAGGGGCGTATGGAAACAAAAAAGATGATATTATTCATGATGATTTCGTGTATGACCATTCCGGTTGTCGCACAGGAAGAGAATGCTTATATCCGGGAAGGCAACCGGCATTACAAGTCAAACAAGTTTACTGAGGCTGAAATCGCTTACCGGAAAGGATTGCTGAAAAATTCGAAATCGCTGGAAGCTACCTATAATCTGGGTAATGCTTTGTTCAAACAGGAGAAATATGCTGAAGCACTGGAGCAATATCAGAAAATAGTTCCGACGGATAAAATACCGAAAGAAAGGCTCGCTGCCGCACTGCACAATACAGGAAATGCCCTGTTGATGGAAAAAAAAGTGGCTGAAAGTATAGAAGCCTATAAGAATTCGTTGAAGTTGAATCCAAA
>JAQWCZ010000156.1 GCA_028705705.1 Paludibacter sp. | reverse complement strand
CACGCTCTCTGCTGTCGTCCTGATAAATCTCATCGAATAAATCCTGATTGAAATCCTTCCATTTCTCGAAGCCGAAAAATGGGCGATATATTCCCGGTGGGATATTCAGGGCTATCAAAGCTGCTTCTATCAGAAAGGTGCCTGAGCCACAGAAAGGGTCGATGAAGTTGCATTGTCCGTTCCATCCGGCCATGAGCAGCATGCCGGCAGCGAGTACTTCGTTGATGGGCGCCTCAGTCTGGTTGGCGCGGTAGCCCCGTTTGTGCAGCGACTCACCCGAGCTGTCGAGCAGGATGGTGCAGTTGTTGTGCGACAGATGCACGTTGAAGCGCAGTTGCGGGTTGTCTAATTTTACCGATGGACGTTTGTCGTATTTTTCCCTGAACCAATCCACGATGCCGTCTTTCACGCGGTATGCTACAAACTTCGAATGTGTAATTTCTTCAGAATATACGGTGGAGTCAATGGCGAAAGTCGTGTTGAGATCCATGTGTTCTTCCCAGTTGATTTTCTTCACTTCCGTGTAAATCTCATCGGGTTTACTGGCATTGAAAGAAGCGATGGGTTTCAGGATACGCAAGGCCGTGCGTAAATGCAGGTTGGCTTTGTACAACAAAGCTTTGTTGCCCGTAAATGCCACCGCGCGACGTTGTATTTCGACATTATCTGCCCCCAGTGCAATCAATTCTGTTGCCAGGATTTCTTCAAGGCCTTTGAGGGTTTTGGCGATGTATTGTTGTTCGTTCATTTCTTCTGTACCAATTTCGCCCCGGGTTTAACATCCTGATCTACCCAGATATTACCGCCAATTACAGCGCCATCGCCAACAGTGATGTTGCCCAGGATGGTTGAATTGGAATAGATGATAACATTGTCCCCGATTTTCGGATGACGATCAATGCCCTTGATGGGATTGCCTTGTTCATCCAACGGAAAACTTCTGGCTCCAAGAGTTACTCCCTGGTACATTTTCACGTTTTTTCCGATTCTGGAGGTTTCGCCAATTACCACGCCGGTTCCATGATCTATGGTGAAATATTCACCAATGGTTGCACCCGGATGGATATCGATACCTGTTTCCGAATGAGCCATCTCGCTGATAATGCGGGGGATGAGGGGTACCTCTAAACGCAACAACGTATTGGCAATACGGTAACTGCTGATGGCCCGGATGCCGGGATAGCAGAAAATCACTTCGCCAAAGCTTTTGGCAGCCGGATCGCCATTGTAAGCAGCAATGATGTCTGTATAGAGTTTTTCGCGGATTTCAGGTAATTGAGAGATGAATTCAATCGTTTTTTCTTCCGCGAGTCGTTCAATTTCAGCACAAATCTGTTCTTCGGATCTGGATTCAAAACATAAACCTGCTTTAATTTGCATCTGCAGTAACAGTTGTAGCTTATCGATGTTTACACCGATGTGGTACAACATTGTTTTGGAATTAACCCCGGCATCTCCGAAATAGCCCGGAAAAAGAACTGAACGAATCAGCATGACAATTTCTTCTAGCACATCGACTGAAGGCATGGGATTGTTGTGTGTCTGTTTATGGCAAACCTCCTGGATGTTGCCAGTATCAGCCAGTTTCTTGATGGCTTCGAGTGTTTTTTTTGAGTTCATAACATTTTGTATGTCATCAGGTTATTTGCCTGTTTATGTCTTACTTATAAAATGATCAATCTTTTTAATTGTCTGTCGGATGCGGTTTTCGCCGTTTCCATTGATGTGTAGATATGGTTTCCCCAGTTTTTCAATTTCTGTTTTGTACCAATCGAAAAAGAATTCGCGATCGTGACCATGTTCTCTCAGTGGGTCCGGTTCCCACGGTAAGTCGGGTTCACACAGCAAATATAAATCAAAAAAACCGTTTTGTAGTCTTTCTTCTACAAAAGCAGGAACCTGTTGATAACAATATGAAAACCATACTTTTGTAATAATCAGATCTGTATCAAAAAACACAAAAGGAGCCGGATTGTTTCCTTCAAAAGCGATTTCCTGCTCAATTTGCTTCTGAGCGATGTGACAAATATCCTCAAAATGATAAGGTCGCGTTAGTTGCTCTATGTAAGTCCGGGCATATTCCGGTACCCAGGGAGAATCATAATGTGCTGCTAATTTTGCTGACAATACAGACTTTCCCGTGGATTCCGGTCCGACTACCGCTATTTTATACATTTTTATTACTTTTGTCTCAAATCAAATACAATGTGCAAATTTACGATAATTATTCTGCTTTTGAGCAATTTTTTTGTTTTCAACCCAGTCGTGTCGGCACAAAATGCTGATATCGATTTGCTGAAAAGGGTGCATCATGCTGCACCTGATTTGAAGCCGGTATCCGTTTTCCTGTCTGAAACAGCTATGTCGTTTAACCTGGTCGTGCCCGTTGCGATAGGAGGTTATGGATTGATTAATCAGGATAAGAATTTAATCAAAGATGCTGTTGGAATTGCCTTGGCTTCGGGGATTAACCTGGGTATGACGGAAATACTGAAACGAAGCATTCAACGTGAACGACCGGGTTATACTTATCCGGATGAAATCACCATGTATAAACTCAAAACTGATTACGCGATGCCCTCCGGTCATACTTCCGGCTGTTTTGCCACCGCCACCGCCCTGAGTCTGAAATATCCCGAATGGTATGTGGTTGTTCCGGCCTATGTTTGGGCGACATCCGTCGGTCTTTCGCGCCTGCATCTCGGCATGCATTATCCTACAGATGTTTTGGCCGGTGCAGCGCTGGGTGCCGGAAGTGCTTTTCTGAGCTACAAACTCAATGAATGGATTTGGAATAATTACGACATCAAAGGTTTTAAGATTATTCGGAAAGAATAAATTAACTATATTGCCCTTACAGGGCAAATAATATGGTTGTCGATGGTCAATACCCAAGGCGTTGCCATGGGTTGAGTTATAACTGGCTTTCAGCCAGAAAACAGTAACCTTTACGCCACGAAGTGGCAATATATCATAGCCCAACGGCAACGCCTTGGGTTTAATGAGCACAAATAACAAACACGCCCTGAAAGGGCAAAATATCATATCCTAACGGCAACGCCTTGGGTTATAAAGGATATTCACCCTGTAAGGGCAGCCATTAACGTAATTTAACCCGCCAAATAAAAATAATGTTGTAAAACATACATTTCCCAAGTTAAATTTCAGGTAGATTTCATACATTGCCGCTCGTAAAAAAAATACAATTTACTTATTTACCATTTACAATTTGTTTGGTGCAGTAAACCCTATTCAGCACTTAAATCGTAAATGGTAAATAAGTAAATCGTAAATAGTATTAATCTTCTTAATTTTAGTATGTATGAAAGTATATCAATCAAATGCAATTAAGAACATCTCAATCCTGGGAAGTTCTGGCACTGGGAAAACCACTCTTGTAGAAGCGATGCTTTACGAGAGTGGTGTTATAAAACGCAGAGGTTCTGTTGACGGACAGAACACAGTATCAGATTATTTTCCTGTCGAAAAGGAATACGGTTATTCGGTTTTTTCGACCATTATTCAGACAGAATGGCTCGAAAAAAAATTAAACTTTATCGATTGTCCGGGTTCGGATGATTTTATCGGTGGAGTAGTTACCTCCCTCAACGTGACCGACACAGCACTTATCCTTCTGAATGCTCATTATGGAGTAGAAGTCGGTACCAACAACCACTTCCGTTATACGGATAAATTTCACAAACCGGTTATTTTTGTTGTAAACCAGTTAGACCATGAGAAAGCGGATTTCGACCGCACGCTGGAACAGTTAAAGGAAAACTATGGTTCCAAAGTAGTTCCTATCCAGTATCCTGTGAATGTGGGTCCACAGTTCAACGCGATTGTCGATGTCCTTAAAATGAAATTATATAAATGGAAACCCGAAGGTGGTGTTCCTGAAATTTTAGATATTCCTGCCGAAGAAATGGATAAAGCGCAGGAATTACATAATGCCCTGGTAGAAGCTGCTGCTGAACATGATGAAGCGTTGATGGAAAAGTTCTTTGATCAGGGCTCGTTGGATGAAGAAGAAATGCGTGTAGGTATCCGTGCCGGTTTATTGCATCGCGACATGTTCCCTGTGTTCTGCGTAAGTGCCCAAAAAGACATGGCCATTCGTCGTCTGATGGAATTCCTGGGGAATGTGGTGCCCAATGTGAATGTAACTGTAAAACCCCAGACCAAAAGTGGTGTTGAAGTTACTGCCGATCCGGCTGCACCGACCAGTATATATGTTTTCAAAACCAGTGTGGAACCACATATTGGAGAGGTTTCCTACTTCAAGGTAATGAGTGGTACCATCAAAGCCGGTGATGATTTGGTGAACATCAACAGGGGTTCCAAAGAGCGTATAAGTCAGCTCTTTGCTGTTGCCGGTCAGATTCGCACCAATGTCGATATGCTGGTTGCCGGTGATATCGGTGCTACGGTGAAACTAAAAGATACCCGTACCGGTAATACCTTGAATGCCAAAGGTTGCGAATATGATTTTAAAGATATCGATTTCCCTGCTCCCAAGTATCGCCGCGCCATCAGGGCAGTATCTGAGTCTGATGAAGAAAAACTGAGTGAAATCCTCACCCGCATGCGCGAAGAAGATCCTACCTGGATTGTTGAACAGTCGAAAGAACTCAAACAAACCATCGTACATGGACAGGGAGAATTTCACCTGCGTACCTTGAAATGGAGAATAGAAAATAACGAAAAAATCGCTATAGAATATAAAGAGCCAAAAATCCCTTACAGGGAAACCATTACGAAAATGGCTCGTGCCGATTATCGCCACAAAAAACAGTCGGGTGGTGCCGGTCAGTTCGGTGAAGTACACATGATTATTGAGCCGTATTTTGAAGGTGTACCACCACAGGAAATCTATCGTTTTGGTGGACAGGAATACAAAATTTCGGTTCGCGACACCCAGGAAATAAAATTAGAATGGGGTGGCAAGGTGATCATTATCAATTCTATCGTGGGTGGTGCTATTGATGCCCGTTTCCTACCGGCTATTCAAAAGGGAATCATGGACCGTATGGAACAAGGCCCCCTGACCGGTTCGTATGCCCGCGATGTGCGTGTGATAGTCTATGACGGTAAAATGCACCCGGTGGATTCCAATGAAATTTCATTCCGCCTGGCAGGTCGAAATGCTTTTGCACAGGCCTTTAAAGAAGCCGGCCCGAAATTATTGGAACCCATATATGATGTGGTGGTACATGCTCCATCCGACCGCTTAGGCGATGTGATGAGCGACATGCAGGGTCGCCGTGGCGTGATCATGGGTATGGAAAGTGAGAAGGGATTTGAGAAACTTTCAGCCAAAGTACCTTTGAAAGAATTGAGTAATTATTCTACTTCTTTGAGTTCGCTGACCGGTGGTCGTGCTTCGTTCAGCATGAAGTTTGCCAGCTATGAACTCGTTCCGATGGATATTCAGGATAAGCTGCTGAAAGAA
>JAQWCZ010000155.1 GCA_028705705.1 Paludibacter sp. | reverse complement strand
TCTTATCATTCGCGAGTTTAACGCCGATGCAAAGGGGAAAAATAACTGGATGGATCATCTTACTGTATACAATGAAAAAGGATACAAAACACAGGAAATAGAATACGCCGTATATGGAATGCGTTCCAAAGTGCTTTACGAGTATGATGAAAAAAATCGTTGTATAAAGGAAATAGTCTATGACGACAGAAACAAAATTACAAGGATTAGAAAAATCACCTATAATGCTGATGGAACAAGAAAAGCGCAATATAATTATTTACCCAATGGCAGATTGTTTTCAACCAAACGATATGAATATTCTACCGGTGTCGGTTCAGCTCCGGTGCAATAACGGGAAATTAAATATCCTGGATGAACAACTCAAAGCGTTCAGGCCAATCTCGCTGCTTGAGATGGATCGGGTGAAACTGATGAACAGAATCGATACTAAATTTATTGTCGGTTACCATCAACTACCTGAAATATTGGCAAAAGCTTCATCTGCATACCGGATTCTTGAAGTTGATGGTTTGCGTGTATCACCCTATTCAAGTATCTATTTTGACACCACTGATGTTCAGATGTACACAATGCATCATAACGGGAAGCTCAACCGGTATAAAATTCGTATGCGTTTGTATATTCAGTCGGGTGCTACCTATCTTGAAATTAAAAGAAAGAACAACAAAGGAAGAACTTCTAAAAAAAGGATCAGCATCTCCCGTGACCATTTTGAATCGTTGAATTTGGATGAAATTGAAAGAGTATTTATCAGGAATAAAACACCTTACGAACTTGAAAATCTGAAGCCACAACTACAAAATGCTTTTCATCGCATTACCCTTGTTGATCATAATGAAACTGAACGCGTTACATTGGATATTGGGTTGAATTTCAGAAAAATTGGCGTTGATGCTTTTATCTCGATGGACAAAATAGTAATTGTTGAGATAAAACAGGATGGAGCTGTATCGTCATCTTTCAGAAAAATGCTTGATGAAGCTTCAGTGCAGCCAAAGAGTATCAGCAAATATTGTCTTGGAATGATGCTCACCAATCCCGGGATAAAATATAACCGCTTTAAAGAAAAAATTCGATTAATAAACAAAATAGCCATATGATTCAGTCTGAACTTCCCGAATATGACCCTGCCATTGCGGCAGAATACGGATCACAAGGTTTTGCCGGTCCCGACTTCCTGGGCATTCCGCTTTTCGAAGCCTCTTCCCTTTTAGAATTACTGCTGCGATTCAGCTTTAATCTGGTAGTTTGTTTGATTATTATCAAATATTTCTATTATAAGAAAAGCGGGCGACGGGATTTTTATTTCACCTTTATCCTATTTTCAGTAACTGTTTTTTTGCTGATATTCCTGCTGGATTCTGTTCGTTTAGAGATAGGAATGGCCCTCGGGTTGTTTGCTATTTTTGGAATCATTCGTTACCGGACGGAGCAGGTTTCTATCCGCGAGATGACCTATCTTTTTGTAATAATTGGCATATCGGTAATTAACGGGTTGGCAAAAGCACTTACTATAACAGAGATGATAGTCACCAATGCATTGTTTATGGGGGCAATTGCCATTATGGAAAGCTCAAGAATCGTAAAACATGTAGAAACAAAAATTGTACTTTACGAAAAAATTGAGCTGGTTAAGCCCGAAAAACACGAAGAGTTAAAGGAAGATTTAGAAACGCGTACCGGTTTGAAGATTCTTAAAATGGAAATCGGACACATCGATTTGCTTCGCGATGTGGCATACATCAAGATTTTCTATAACTCCATCTCAAATGAACCGAATTCAATCGGGAATATAACCAGATTTGATAAATCTTTTTAATGAATAAGCTGTTGTGCATAATGACTATCTGTGTGTTGGTAAGCTTGTCAACAGTGTCATTATGTGCACAGTTTTTTGATGTTGGGACACTGGGTTCAATTTCCCTTTCAAAAGATTTGAACAGGTACATTGATGCGACTATTGAACAAGAACTGCGTTTCGATCAGCTTTCAACTTCACTGAATCGTTCCAAAACAACTATTGGAGCAGATATAACCCTGATTCGAAGATTCTTAAGAGTAGAACTAAATTATGACTTTTTGTGTCGTAGTAACAAGGATAAAAGTTATGAACTTCGGCATCGTTCATCCATAGGATTGTTGGCTCAGTATAAGTACAGCAGGTTAAATTACAGATTAAGATCACGTATACAGGCTACCTTCAGAGATGAAACCCGGGGTGATTATAAGTTTAACCCGGTGTATGTGTGGCGTAACAGGCTTGAATTGCGCTATGCTGTTTTCGGTTCTCCACTCACGCCTTATTTGTATGGGGAGATATTTTGTCCGGTCAATAATAGAAATGTTTTTTTTATGGATGGTTACCGTATTTCTTTCGGAACTAAATACAAAGTGTCACAACGAAGTGATGTTGATTTTCAGTTGCGTTATGATCAGGAGATTCAGCAGGTTAATCCGAGAAATATACTCTATTGCTGTGTGGGATGGAATTACAACTTATAGATGTCAGTTATTAAAGATGCAACAGAATAATAAATTATAAATCCGGATTCCGGAGAGTATTATATATCAGTAACTTTAAAATAAAATATTATGAAAACATTAAAAAATTTTAAACTGATCTTGATTTTAATTTTAATGACAGATTCTTTTGTTTTTGGACAGTTAAACAATGTGATTACGGGCTATATCGGGAATACTTTTCCTGACGACAGATGGGTGCAAAACTATGCTGAAGAATTAGATGTGTCCTCGGATGGGACGATGGTTACTGCTTCTATATGGGATGAATCAGGAAGATGTATTGCAGTTTGGAAAGATGGTGAGCCTGCAACTCTTTTACAGCAGCCCGATCCCAATGATGATTGCTGGGGTTGGGGTACTGCAGGTGTTGCTGCTGCAATAGATGATAATTATGTATATGCGGTAAATTGTAAGAATAATTTGAACAGATGGAATCGTCAAAATAATTATGCTTATGTAGATAAGACCAATATGGGGGATGAAACGGATGTTGTTGTGGGAATGACCAGTTCAGGTGGAAGTCTATACTTAATTAAAAAGAGCGGGATCGTACAAAAGCGAAGCATTTCAAATTTAGCTACAGTTCAATTAACTTTTACAGTATCAGGAGGGTATGATCTTGCAGTTGATGGAAGTAATAATATCTGGGTGCTTACAACCAATGACGAGGTGTTGAAGTATAACTCTTCTGGTTTAAATACAGGGATAAAAATTGCTGCCCAAAGTGGTTGGCAACCTGCTGCTGTTAACTACGATGCTTATAATGCACTTTTGTTAGTTCCAGACAATGGACCCCGCCGTCAGGTAATTAAATTCAATACATCAGGTGTACAGGTGGGTACATTTGGAGATCTCGGGGGGATCAGTGGAGGAACTCCCGGAATCCCGGGTGACTTGCGTTTTTGGAATATCTCCGGCTGTGACACTGATGCTGACGGAAATATTTACGTTGCATTGAACGAAAATGCCGTATCACTTCGAAAATTCAATTCAAGCGGGATTAAACAATGGGAAGTAAACGGAATGTTCTTTACTGATGTTTGCAGTATTGATCCGGCATCTGATGGTGATGATATTTATAGCGTAAATGAACATTTTACGTATGATTATATTAATCAACAATGGTCTCTGGTAGCAACTACCTGTGACCGCATTAACCATCCAACTGATCCGCGGGTTCCCGGTTATGATGAAAGCTCGGCGCTTATGCGCAGGGTAAACGGTAATCTGCTCATGTTCACAACCAATATGTATGCAGATCATCTTGAAGTGTATCGTTTTGACGATGAAATTGCTATTTATTGTCAGACTTTTTCAAACCTGGGCTGGTCTTGTTTTCCCGATAAGAATGGAAATATCTGGTACGCCGAAGGCCCGACAATCAGAAAAATACCATTGATAGGTTTTAATGACGGAGTTCCGGTTTTTGGTGCTGAAGTCATTGTTTCTCAGACTACTCCTGAACCTATAACCGGGGTGGAACGACTTGAATATGATGTTGAAACGGATGTGATGTATATTGGCGGATGGACTGTTGCCAATCCATCAAACAATTGGGGTATAATTGGAAGTACAATAGCTCGTTACCCGAATTGGAGCACAGGTAATCGAATCGCCAGTGACACTGCTGTACTGCCTTTATGTATTAATGGATATTATCCAAAAGCAATGTCGGTTGCAGGCGATTATATATTTGTAGGTGGTGTAGGTGACCGGGGTAAATTATATGTTTTTAATAGTAGCGATTTGTCCAGTGTAGGATATATAGAAAGAGATCCAAGTCTTGGATTGACTGGTTGGTTGGATATACCACATGCAGTTCAGGCATTCAAGAAATCAAACGGACAATATTTGATACTGGTTGAAGACAATTTAAGAGCTAAAAATATTTTTTATCAATGGTGTCCTACCGGCGACTGTCCCGGTGTAATTATACCTGTAAAAGGAGTAACAGTAAGTCCAGCAATAACTTCTATCACAACAGGTTCTTCTCATCAATTTGCCGCTGTAGTCTCTCCTTCCAATGCTACTAATCAGACTGTTAGTTGGAGTAGTAATAATCCCGCTGTTGCAACAGTAAGTTCGGAAGGATTAGTAACAGGTGTTTCTGAAGGATCTGTTACAATTACAGTTACAACTCAGGATGGAAATAAAACTGCTGCAAGTTTAGTAACCGTTAATGTAGCCGGAATAAGCGCCCATCTTACCGGTACACAGAGCTCTAATACAACTCCATATTGTTGTGATAACGATGGAAGCAATGCTTTTGACGGAGATTCCTTAACCTATGTAGATGCCGCAGAAGCAACAGGGGGGTATGTCCAGTTAGATTTTGGAGGCGTTAAAAATGTTACTGTAATAAAGTATTTTCCACGTGCTGATTGGGCATCAAGGATGATAAATGGTGTATTCCAGGGATCTAATGATGGTACTAATTATACGGATGTTTATATTGTACCTTCTACACCAACTTACAATTGGACCACTATGCCTGTAAACGTGAATTATATGTACATGCGATATCTTAGCCCTGCAAATGGCTATTGCAATATAGCTGAAATCGAATTTTGGGGTACAGATGCCATTGTTTCAGTAACAGATGTGACGGTTAGCCCTGCAGCAGACACCTTGGCAGTAGGAGATACTATCCAATTATCAGCAACATTTTTACCTGTTAATGCCACAAATAAGGGAGTAAGTTGGAGTAGTAGTAACACTGCCATTGCAATCGTCAATTCAACCGGACTGGTTACTGCTGTTTCGTCAGGAACAGCAACCATAACAGTTACCACGCAGGATGGTAATAAAACAGCAATGTCAGCAATAACAGTAAGTGCCCCAATCCAGAATCCTTACGGGGGAACAGTAAGAGCTATTCCGGGAACGATAGAGAGCGAAGATTATGACCTGGGTGGAGAAGGAATAGC
>JAQWCZ010000154.1 GCA_028705705.1 Paludibacter sp. | reverse complement strand
ATCCGTTCCGCCTGCATGGCATAGGATGAAACTGACCTGGCAAACAAATAACCGATGATGGCACCTGCCGCAATTCCAATAATGATTAAGATGATTTCCATAATTTATCTGTTACGCTAACTGTAAAACGTGATTAGTAAGCCCACACAAAGTAACAAATTTTATTTGAGAAATATGAATATATTCAAACTGAAAACCTTAACAATCATCAAAAAAATAATGCAAACCCAAGTAAAAAAATTATCTTTGTGCTCCAAATTACATCGATAATCTTTTCATTCAACATGAAACAAACATTCATTAGTGCTTTAGTTTTCGCACTTTTCTGCTTCACTGGTCAACTATATGCCCAGAAAATTACACTGGAAGGTGGCTATTTTAACCCCAAAAGAGCCGGACAATCTACCAGTGAAACTTATTTCGACGCCATCCGTTTGGGGGGACAAGCTGAGTTTGACTTGAAATACAATTTTGGATTTCAGACTGGATTATTTTATAATATCGGCTATTCGAATAAAATTCAAAGATACGCTGTTTCATCCGATAGTGTTATTTATAATACTTGGAATCATGCCCTGGAAATACCATTGAGAATTGTGTACAATCAAAAACTTTTCAAGGATTTTAAAATATTTGGTTTTGCCGGACCTAATATTCAAATTGGATTGGTTCAAAATCAAAAGGTTGATTCCTATTTGAGTGAATACATGGCAACTTATACGGGCATTCAATCGGGAAAATTTAATTTGTATAAAACTGATTTGTATCGCATCAACTTCCAACTGGGAGCAGGTGGTGGCATACAGTGGCGTCAATTTATTTTGAAAAGCGGCTACGATTGGGGCATCAATAGCTTAGATCGTACCAAAAACGACCGCATCACGCAAGGTCAGTGGTATGTTACTTTCGGATACCAAATCAAATAAATCACCCACTATTAAGGTTTATTGTCATGGAGTTATACGACATTTTCCTTGAACATCCTGTCATTACAACCGATAGCCGCAATTGTCCGGTCGGTTCTATCTTCTTCGCGCTGAAAGGAGAAAAATTCAACGCGAATGAGTTTGCTGCTACAGCACTGGAAAAGGGTTGCGCCTACGTGGTGATTGACCAACCCGAGTATGCACGTGATAACCGCTATATAGTCGTGAAAGATGTGCTGAGATCTTTGCAGGAATTAGCAACCCGGCACAGAAAAGAAGTGGGAGTTAAAATCATCGGCATTACCGGCACAAATGGGAAAACAACGACTAAGGAGCTGATTGCCTCTGTCCTAAAAGAAAAATACAAAATTCTTTATACCCAAGGGAACCTGAATAACCACATCGGCGTTCCACTGACCCTGTTGCAACTTCACACAGAACATCAGTTGGCCATTGTCGAAATGGGAGCTAATCATCCCGGCGAAATTAAAGCATTGTGCGAAATTGCGCAACCTGACTTCGGTATCATCACCAATGTAGGGAAAGCACATCTGGAAGGATTCGGTTCTTTTGAAGGGGTCATGAAGACCAAAGCTGAATTGTACGACTATATTGCTGCCAATGGATTGGGCATTTTTATCCATTCCGATAACGAATACCTGAAACAGTTGGCTGAAAAGTCAAAGGTTCATCTGGATAAACAAGTTGCTTATGGGATGAAAGATCATCCGGATCTATCGATGGTGACCGGAAAAGTCATTTCAGGAGATCCATTCCTGACCATGGAATGTCAAACAGGCACTGTATTTGAGGTAAAAACGCAGCTTATCGGGACTTACAATGCTGAGAATGTGCTAGCTGCTGTGGCAATCGGACATTTTTTCGGACTGAAAAACAACCAGATCAAACAGGGAATAGAAGGCTATGAGCCAAAGAACAACCGGTCTCAGCTTGTTGAAACAGGGAAAAACAAGTTGATCGTGGATGCTTATAATGCCAATCCAACCAGCATGCAGGCTGCTATCCTGAATTTTGCAGCCATGCAAACTGAAAAGAAGATGCTAATACTGGGTGATATGCTGGAATTGGGCGCTCAGAGTGCTGAAGAACATCAGAATATTATCCGTTTACTGGAAAACAATGGTTTTGAAAATGTTTTGCTGGTAGGTAAGGAGTTTGAAAACACGATACAGACTTTCAGGGTATTTGAGAAAGTTGAAGACATCTATACATTTATTTCGGATCATCAACCCGAAAACTATACAATATTAATCAAAGGCTCCAGGGGCATTCAACTGGAGAAAATCGTTTCATTGCTTTAATAATTATGTTCAAATCAAGAAATCTGATTATCATTGTCCTGATTTTAGTGGTACTGGCACTGGCTGGTATCGTTTATTATTTCTACAACGACGCAAAACAAAAAGAACTGGAACTTGTAGAGGTAACTGAAATCATGGATCAGGAGAAAGAACGTGTCGAAGATGAATTCGTTGATCTGACCTATCAATTTGATGGCTATACTTCGACCATCAGGAATGACTCCTTGTTACAACAATTGGAAAGTGAAAAAGCCAGGGTTCAGGAATTACTGGAAGAGTTAAGAAAAACCCGTTCAACAAACGCCCGTAAAATCCAGGAATTGAAAGATGAACTGGCTTCTGTAAGAAAGATCATGATGCATTTGGTAGCTCAAATTGATTCACTAAATACTGAAAACCAACAATTACGTACAGAAAACACACAAATTAAACTGAAATACGAAGAAAAATCTCAAACCGTTGAACAATTAGCCAAAGAAAAAGAAAACCTGAGTGAAGTAGTTACCCGGGCATCCAAACTGGAAGTAGTGGAATTTAATGTTACCACACTCAATGACAGAAACCGGAAAACGGGCATTTTCAGTCGCATCGCGCATTTGCAATTTGATTATACAATTGCTAAAAACATTACTGCAGAACCTGGTAAAAAAGTAATGTATGTCCGCATTACCCGTCCCGATGGAGAGTTGCTTACCAAAGATAATGACAATGTATTCTCTTTTGAAAACAGGAAGATTGGCTATTCGGCCAAAAAAGATTATGAATATGGCAGCGAAGCTCTACAGGATGTCATCTACTGGCATGTAGAAGAAATACTCTATCCTGGCACCTATCGTGTTGATTTCTTTACCGATGGAGATTTGATTGGTAGTTATACATTTGTTTTGAAGAAATAATTTATTATTGATTACCACCTCATAAATGAAAGCCCACGAATTTAAAAAAGCATCTAAACAAATTGCCTTCGATAAAAATCATCGCAAAACGATTGATTTTAACATTGGCAAATATGATATGGCTTTCACAAAAGGAAAGGTACGTTATAAAAACCTGGAACTTGCGAAACACAGAGCTGCTGCAATCAAGAGAGAGGTGTTGAACAACTGGGGAAAATACCTGATTGAATTTGAAAAGAATAGCCGGGCTAACGGAGCTGAAGTGCTTTGGGCAAAAAACGACCTTGAAGCAAACCAACACATTATCACTATATTAAAAGAAAACAGGGCTACTTTACTGGTGAAAAGTAAATCCATGACCACCGAAGAAATTGAATTCAACTACACAGCCGGATCGATAGGATGCGAGTCTATCGAAACGGATTTGGGAGAGTTTATCGTTCAGGTAGCAGGGGAAAAACCTTATCACATCGTAACTCCGGCTATGCATAAATCAAAAGAAAACATTGCGGAGTTGTTTCATGAAAAGTTTGGTACTCCATTAAAAAGTACACCGGAAGAACTGACCGAATATGTGCGTGTTTTACTGCGTAAAAAATACACCACTGCTGATGTAGGGGTAACTGGTGCTAATTTTCTGATAGCTGATATTGGTGGCATTTCGGTTACAGAAAATGAAGGCAACGGACTGATGACTACTGCTTTCCCGAAAGTGCATATTGTCATTGCGGGTATTGAAAAAATCATCCCGAAAATGAGTCAGCTTGGATTGTTTTACCCTTTACTGGCTGCACATGGTACCGGTCAGCAGTTGACTGCTTACAACACCATTTTCACAGGACCCCGGAAATCGAACGAAATTGACGGCCCGGAAAAAATGTACGTAATTTTACTTGACAATGGCCGTACTGCTGTTTATGAAGATACCGAAGCTTTTGAAGCTTTAGCCTGCATCCGTTGCGGAGCCTGTCTGAATGCCTGTCCTGTGTACAAAACCATTGGCGGATATACCTACGACACAACCTACAGCGGTCCGATTGGTTCAGTATTGACACCATTTCTAAAGGGATTTAAAGACTTTTCACACCTCAGTTTCGCTTCCACCCTGTGCGGAAAATGCGTAGAGGTCTGTCCAGTTAAAATACCGCTGACTGATATCCTGCTGACTAACCGCAGGAAAACAATTGAGCAAGGGTTGCGTCCGGAAGCGGAAAAAATAATGATGAAAGGATTCAGTCTGGTTAGCTCTAATCGCAACACAATGGATATGGTACCGGGAAGTTTAAAAAATTTTGTAACTTTACCGCTCAATTTAACAGGATGGGGTCCCAAAAGAATGATGCCGGCATTTGCTGGAAAGTCATTCTCAGCCCAAATGAAACAATTGAAAAAAAAGAAAAACAAATCAAACAATCAACCAGATTAAATATAAACAACACATTAAACTTTAAACAACATCATTGTCCATGCTATCTCAATTCAAATATATTTTCATTCTCCTTTTATCCGTTTTGTGTTTTTCATCCTGTGAAGAAGATAATTATGCCGACTGGAAGATACTCAATAAATCATGGTTAGAAGACTTAAAAGAAGAAAACAAAGATAATTCTGATTTTGTAGTAACAGAAAGCGGATTATGTTACGAGATTATTCATACCGGATATTACACAAAGCCGAATATCAACAGTAGCGTTAAAGTAAAATATACAGTTAAATATATTACAGGAAAAACAGTTGAAAGCAGTACATTTGAGAATTATTTGTCAAATGCAGTATCAGGATGGCAAGAAGCTATTCCGAAGATAAAACGGGGTGGACGCATCCTTTTATATGTCCCTGCCAATCTGGCATACGGAGATGATGGATCGGGGGCAATTCCTCCTTACTCAACGTTGATATTTGATTTGGAACTTATTGATGTTATCAATTATTATTAACCATTTCTACGTGGAATGCAAACATTACCAATATGAAAAGAATTTTCGCAGGTTTGATTATTTTGCTTTCACTAACTGCCTCTGGTGCAGTTTATAACTTAGAAAATATTCCCAACCCCAAAGTTGTGGATAGTCGCACTTATGTTAGTAATCCCGACGGAATTATCCGGGATGAAACCGTACGCGAATTAAACATCCTGTTCGATTCGCTTGAAAAAGCAACCCGTACCGAAGTTGCTGTTGTACTCGTAGAATCGATCAGTGACGAAGACATCGAAATGTTCGCGACTTCTTTATTCAAAAACGGGGGAGTTGGTAAAGCTAAAGAAGACAACGGACTACTCATCCTGTTTGTCCTCGACCAGAAGGCCATCCGTTTTGAAACC
>JAQWCZ010000153.1 GCA_028705705.1 Paludibacter sp. | reverse complement strand
TTTGAGGTGTTTTTTCCTAAATCTTTCAAAAGCCTCTTCAGGATTAATGTTGTGATAAAACTCAACATTGGATTCGTAATACGATTTTATTTTCTGAAATTCAAGCTCATTAGCTGCATCTTCATGAATCCAGTTTTCGAATTGTTTCCGTTCAGCAACTGTTGCCTCGTTAGCAATTACTTTAAATATTATGTGATTTAAATCGTTCATTTTGCTCTTTCTATTTTGTTTGACGTAAATAATTTTAAAATCCCCTATCTGCTATTAGAAAAATTTTGAAAAAAAACACAATACACTAATAATCAACAGCAATGCTTTTCTCAATACTTTTGTAGCCTTGTTGATATGCGTTTCCAGTGTTTTCACGGATATGTTAAGAATTTCAGCCACTTCTTTGTATTTCAACTGATCTTCCCGAATTAGTTTGAACGCGATTTTACATTGTGTCGGGAGAGTTTCAATGGCCCGGTTAATTTTTTCAATCGTTTCTTTTGATATCAGGTCATCTTCTGGTGTGGTGGTTGTCTTGGTAAAGACTTCCAACTGTTCCTCCTCTATCGAATTGAAGCTGACATTTCGGGATGAGCGTAAGAAATCGATAGCGGCATTTCGGGCGGTGGCATAGAGGTAGGCATTGAAATTTTTGATTACAGTCAGCTTTTTCCTGTTTTGCCACACATTGAGAAATACATCCGAGATAATTTCTTCGGCTTCAAGCTCCGATTTGACATAAATCGAAACAAACCGCATCAACTTGTTGAAATAATACAGATACAATTTACGAAGGGCTCTTTCGGAATCATGCTCACATATCTCCCTCAGTAACTGATCCATATCAGGGATTAATTCTTCCTGCATATTGAATTGTTTTTGGTTTTTAGTTTGATGTTTTCGGTTAGGAGAACATGCAAAAATAGTTATTTTATTAATTTGAAATCAAATTTCAATATTCAAAAGATTTGACTTTCAGGGACAATTAATATGTGGTAAACCGTGATCTCTCTGAAATGTATGGAATAGAAACAAGCGCATTAAAAGAAGCTGTCAGGCGTAATATCGAAAGGTTTGAAGGGGACGATTTCATGTTTGAACTAACACCTGATGAAGTGCAAGAACTTTCAAGGTCACAGATTGTGATCATGAACAGTGGTAGAGGTTATACTTAATACTTCAATTAGAATAATTCCTTCGGATTAATCTTTAAGAAATCCTCATAAGGAATTCCTCCTGTACCGACCAATAACATTTTATCGGGATGAAATCTCCCGTTAAATACGTTCATTCCTTCGCTATCAGCACTAGCTCCGCTTTTTATTTCCAATCCTATTACCTTACCCCCTTTTTCGAGTATGAAATCTACTTCATTATTACCCTCGCGCCAGTAATGGAGATTATACCTCTCGGAAATCGAATGATTGAGCAAATGAGCGCCAACAGACGATTCAACCAGTCTGCCCCATAACTTTGGATTCACAATGACTGTTGAATAGGTTTCGTCATCTTGCGACGTTAGTAATGAGTTATTATATACCTGGAACTTTGGACTGGATGACCGTTGGCGAATTACACTTCCAGCATATTTCTCTAATCCACCTAACAAACCACAATCAGATAATAATTTAAGATAATTTGCCAAAGTCGTTGTATTCCCTGCATCCTGTAATTGCCCTATGATTTTGGTGTATGATAGAATCTGCCCTGAATACAAGCAACCAAGTTCAAATAGCCGTTTCAGCAATGCGGGTTTGTCTACACGAGTCAACATCAAAATATCTTTGGAAATGCTGGTCTCTATAAGGGAATCTTTTATGTAGTTTTTCCAACGGGCTTCATCTTCAATTAATGACGCAGAGCCCGGATATCCTCCGAAATAAATGTACTGTTCAATGGACCAGTCAAACGCGTCCTGCATTTCAGTAAACGACCAATGTCCAAGATAAAACGTCTCGAAACGTCCGGCCAGCGATTCCGTTAAACCTTTCTGAATAAGGAGGCGTGAAGAACCGAGCAGGATAACCTTGATATTTACATTCTCGCGGGTATCCTTATCCCATTGCTGTTTGACAATCTCACTCCAATTATCAATCTTTTGTATCTCATCTACCACGAGAAGATATTCCGAAGCGCCGGAGGCTTTCATTCTCAACCTTGCTGTCTCCCAGACTTGCATCAGCCATGCCGAGTTAGTTGCCGCAATAGCATCTGCAGACTCATATACATATGGAATGGATAATTGTGACAATAATTGGGTCACCATAGTAGTTTTACCCACTTGGCGAGGGCCAAGAATTACCTGAATAAACTTTCGCGACTCTTCTATTCTTGACTTAACTTGCTTTAAATATGGACGTTCGTACATTTTCAATTAATTTACTCAATAGTAAACGCAAATTTACTCAAAGTTTTTAGATTGCCAAAATAACTGAAGAATAAACATGATAATTTCCAACACATACATTCAGAACTAAAAAATTTGTATCTTTGCACGCAAACAAATCTGAAAAGTGAACAAACACAATTACTTTTGTTACCAGTTTGTTACCAGACACTTTTCAAATTAGTTATTTTTATCTGATTATCAATTAGATTAAACATTAAAGGGGCTGTTTGGTTTTGACAGCAGGCAGAAAGGATAAGTAAGCATGTCGAGCGGGGTGAAAACGGCTCGTAAATCACGGTTCACAAAATCATAACTGGCGAAACAAATTACGCTCTTGCTGCTTAATCGAATCATAGTAGATAAAGCTTAATCCAGGCACAAGGTGCCAGGACGGGACATCCTCCAAAGGCCGTCGCTCCGAGGCCGACGATCAGAGGGTGCAGCTAAATCGGGGATAGTCGCGCTTAGCCCCGGAGGTGCGATGAAATAAAGGGGATAAGGTGCAGATTGGTGGCTTCGGTCTTGCCTGCGCTCGAAAACCTAAGCGAAGATAAACATGTAGAAAGCTTATTATTTCCTTGTTTGGACGAGGGTTCGACTCCCTCCAGCTCCACAAATTATTTCAATTTAGCACAAATGCCTGCAAATTATTTGTTTTGCAGGCGTTTGTGTTTATTTCCTTCTCCCTCCGCTCAATCAACGACAATAATATGATGCGTAATTCGCAAATCGCGAGTTGAATCTACAACTGTATTCACACTCAAAATTAATCTTTGTAGAATTTATACTGAATAATATTTTGAATATTATTTGCATAATCCAAAAACATCCTGTATGTTTGTAGCACGATTACAAAGATATATTTTTTTTTGAAAACAACATTAAAACATATAAGTTCGATTCAAACCGGCGTATTTGCCAAACCAAATATCGACGGCGACGTCGTATATTTACAGGCCAAGCATTTTAGCGAAACCGGACAACTGAATAGCTTGCTACATCCTGATTTAATGTCGGATGCGGTTTCAGTGAAACACTTATTAAATAAAGGAGATGTGATTTTCGCGGCAAAAGGAACGAAAAATTTCGCGACAGTTTATAATTTAGATATACCGGCCGTGGCCTCCACTTCTTTTTTCGTGATCAGGATCAACGAAAACTATAAACATAGCATAATACCGGAATACCTGGCATGGTGGATGAATCAATCCTTTAGTCAGACCTTCTTAAAAGCTCAGGCAATTGGGACATCTATTGTCTCTATTTCGAAAGCTGTACTGGAAGAACTTGAAATAACAATTCCTGTTATTCATAAACAAGAGCTGATATTAAAAATAAACACCTTACGAAACAAAGAAGCAGCACTGATAAAACAGCTTGAGCTTCTAAAGGAACAACAATTACAACAACAAATAATCAACGCAATAAAATAACAAACAATGAAAATTACACAGGCAGATATCAACAAGGAAGTATGGAAAGCATGTGACACCTTCAGGGGAAGCATCGACCCGAGTATTTATAAGGACTATGTACTCACTATGCTTTTCGTTAAATACCTGAGCGATGTGTATGATGATAAATTAGATGAATACTTAAAGAAATACAATGGCGACAAGGAACGGGCTGAGCGATCTATGCGCCACGAACGTTTTGTAGTGCCTGCCAATAGTCATTTCAACTATCTGTATGAGAACCGAAACGAACTGAACATAGGGGAATTAATCGACATTGCACTGGAAGATTTGGTGGAAGCCAACCGGGAAAAGCTCTACAGCGAAGATGGTGCCGGCATATTCCAGAATATCAGTTTCAACAGTCCCGTTTTAGGTGACACCAAAGACAAAAATACGCGCCTAAAAAACCTGCTGATTGACTTCAGCAGCGACAAGCTAAACCTGCGTCCCTCACACTTAGGAGGCACCGACATCATCGGGGGTGCTTACATGTTCCTGATTGAAAATTTTGCCAGCGATGCAGGGAAAAAAGCAGGCGAATTCTTTACGCCCAAAGAAGTTTCTACTTTGGTAGCTAAACTGACGAAATCGAAACCCGGTTCGCGTATTTGTGACCCCACTTGCGGATCTGCTTCTTTATTGATAAAAGCTGGAGAAGAAGTCGGTTCTGACAATTTTTCGCTGTATGGACAGGAAGCCAACGGAAGCACCTGGGCGTTGGCAGTGATGAACATGTTTTTGCACGGGTTCGACAATGCTACCATCCGCTGGGGCGACACCATCCGTAATCCGAAATTAAAGGAAGGCGATGCCCTGATGAAATTTGATACGGTAGTGGCTAATCCGCCTTTTTCATTGGACAAATGGGGCAAGGTAGAAGAAAAGGACGGCAACAAAACAACCGTGAGTTGGGATCCGGAAACGGACCAGTACAATCGGTTCTGGCGCGGCATCCCTCCCAAAAGTAAAGGCGACTGGGCTTTTATCAGCCACATGATTGAAACTGCTTACGAGGGACACGGTAAAGTAGGTGTTGTAGTTCCCCATGGCGTTTTGTTCAGAGGCAGCAGCGAAGGGAAAATTCGTCAAAAAACCATTGAAGAAAATATGCTGGAAGCTGTTATCGGGCTACCGGCCAACCTGTTCTTCGGCACTGGCATTCCCGCGGCAATCTTGATTTTCAACAAAGGCAAGGGCAGCAACACCAATGTACTGTTTATCGATGCCAGCAAGCACTACGACGCAGCTAAAAATCAGAACAAGCTGAACAACTCTCACATCAATCACATAGTAGAAACTTATCGCGGTTTTACCGAAGGCAAATTGCAAGCGGGAGTAGCTGAAGAGAAATTCAGCTATGTAGCTACTTTCGAGGAAATACAGGAAAACGACTTCAACCTGAACATTCCACGTTATGTGGATACTTTCGAAGAAGAAGCCGAAGTGGATATTGCAGCGGTACAAAAGGAAATTGCGAAATTAGAAAGCGAACTGAAAGAGGTTCAGGCTGAGATGGAAAAGCATTTGAAAGAATTACTTGATTATCAATAAAATAAACCAACAATTACACAACAAACCAATCAGGTTTATTGAGTTGTAATTTGATTTACAACAGCAGGTTACTTGCCGAAATGAAAGAACTTA
>JAQWCZ010000152.1 GCA_028705705.1 Paludibacter sp. | reverse complement strand
AAAATGTTTTAAAAATTTCACGGATGGTTTTATCCAATATTTGCGTGGATCAGGGATGAAAAAATTTCCACGAATCCAAATAGATAATTTTTCTTTCCATCCTGCTTTTTTATTTTCTGTGATAAAGCCTGCAGGGATGACCTCTCCTCTTTTATTAAAAATTTTACGATAAAGGTTATACGGTTCCCAAAACGGTTTTTTGATAATTTGCATATCCATTGGAATATCCTTTTCGAACGAGTCGTCTCTTGAAGGATATTCCGGATTTTCAGGAGCATAAATAATCGGTTCGCAAGCATATTCACGCAAATATTTTGCAAACTTGACCCAGCGTTGCACTCCTGCACCTCCACTTGGAATCCAGTAATATGTAATAATCAGGACTTTCTTCATTGAACAGTTAACAAATAATACCCGCAGGTTGTATAAAAATTCCTGAGTACTGGTATTTGCAACAATTTATATGTTTTACGTGGTTTCAATCCGAATTTCACTTCGTAATTTGGATTTATAAAATATAAAATTTTGCGTTTTATAGAATAACCGTTATTACGAGCTAATTTTTCTAGTCTTTCCAGACTGATGCCTGTTTCTTTAATTTCAAGCAAGGATGCAATTTTTTCCTTACTTTCTCCAAATAAATGTAAAATGCCTTTGTACAAACTTGTTGGTAAAAGATGATAATAGGGTAATGCTGCTAAAAATCTACTATTACATATTTGCTGATGACCACCGAAAGGATTCTGCCAGGGAGGGAAACCAACAAAAATTACTGCTCCCTCATTTAAAAACTGTTTGATAAAACCAAGAAATCTATCCTGATCGTGAATATGTTCAATGACATCCCGGATTATCAAAACATCAAACTTCCCAAAATATTCAGGCATATCATAAATATCCCGGCAAATCAGTTCAATATTGGAAGACCCTGCATAAAATTTTTTTCCGTTTTCAATCTTCGACAGACTTAAATCCACACCAACACAGGTACAACCCAAATCGACAAAAGGTTTCAGGTTTCCACCCTCACCACAACCAATTTCAAAGACCTTCAAAGATGCATCCAGCATTTTATGTTGCTGAATAAAGGGTATCACGTACTTTTCAGTCGTGTAAATCTGTTCGTTAAAATAACGCTGTTTATCCTTGTGCCTCTCTTGCATGTTCTATGTATAAAGTCTAACGACAAAAGTCTAACGACAAAAAATTTAATTACTTATGTGACTAAGCACCTCAAAATAGAGATCCATTATTTTAGGTAAAGCGAAGAATTATTTTTTAACTCCTGATTTGCATTATATAATAAATAACAAAATTGTATCTTTTAATTACATTTGTCGTTAGACGTTAGACGTTAGACGTTTGTCATCATTTCAGTTTCTCCAACGCCTTCTCCAAGCGCATCAAGGTTTCCTCCTTCCCAATAATTTCGATGATATCAAACATGTGCGGTCCTTTCGATTCTCCGACAATACAAAGTCGGAAAGCATTCATCACGGCACCCATACCATATCCTTTTTCCTCCATCCAGTTCTTAACTACATATTCGGTATTGGCAGCAGAAAAATCTTCTGTTTTATCGAGTAATTCCATCAAACCAAGTATGTGTGTGGGAGAATCAGTTTTCCAGCGTTTCTTGACTGCCGTTTCACTATAGGTTTCAGGCGCCTGAAAAAAGAAAGAAGATTGATCCCAGATTTCATGTATGAAATTAGCTCTTTCGCGTACCAATCCAACAATTCGTTTTACCTTTTCTGAATCTTCAATAATATCTTTTTCGATCAGCTGATGTTGAAACAAATCTCTTATTTCATCCAAAGGTTTTAATTGTAGATATTGGTGATTGAACCATTTCCCTTTTTCATAGTCGAATTTCGCACCACTTTTACTTACCCTGTCCAGTGAAAATAACTCAATCAATTCATCCATCGAGAATATTTCCTGTTCCGTTCCGGCATTCCAGCCCAGCAAGGCCAAAAAATTCACTACCGCTTCAGGGAAGTAACCTGACTCCCTATAACCGGAAGAAATAACACCGGTTTTTGGATCATTCCATTCCAGTGGGAAAACAGGAAATCCTAATCGGTCACCGTCTCTTTTACTTAGTTTCCCATTTCCGTCGGGTTTCAGCAACAAAGGCAGGTGGGCAAACTGAGGCATATTCGCTTCCCAACCCAAATATTGGTACAAAAGCACATGCAGCGGAGCCGATGGCAACCATTCTTCACCACGAATCACATGCGAGATTTCCATCAGGTAATCGTCTACCACATTGGCCATGTGATAAGTCGGCAACCCATCCGATGATTTAAACAACACCTTATCATCGATAACCGAAGAATTGATAAGCACTTCACCCCGGATTAAATCCTGCACCTTTATCTCCTGATTGGGCTCGATTTTGATACGCACCACATACTGTTCACCCGAAACAATGCGATTATTGACCTCATCAGCCGGCAACGTAAGCGAATTCTTCATCAACCCGCGCGTTGTAGCATCATACTGAAAATTGGGAATTTCCGCTCTTTTTGTTTCCAGTTCGGTCGGCGTATCGAAAGCGATGTACGCCAGTCCCGCATCCAGCAACTGATCAACATATTGTCTGTAAATAGATTTCCTTTCACTCTGGCGATAAGGAGCATGAGTCCCCGGTTTTTCTGCACCTACCCCCTCATCAATATGAATACCCAGCCAGTTCAACGCTTCTACAATATAATCCTCTGCACCCGGCACAAAACGGGCAGAATCGGTATCCTCGATACGCAACAGCATATCGCCACCATGCTTTTTTGCAAACAGGTAATTATATAACGCGGTTCTCACACCCCCGATGTGGAGTGGTCCGGTCGGACTCGGGGCAAATCTTACTCTTACTTTCTTCATTGATTTTTAGTAAATAATAGACATTATTTCGATTAATATTATATATCGCTGTAATTCAGCGAAACTCTCAAATTATGGAGTCCACAAGCAAGTTCCATGACTAAATCGTCGAAACCAAACTTGTGACATCTGAAACGATCTTTGACAATACGACATCTTTTTGCACCACCAATGGCATGTTCCACCAGTACCCGGAATGAAGAAATTGAACGATTTGATTTCTTTTGTTCCGGGGTTAGTTCTTTACCTTTTGGTTTCTTTACAGGCATCATCACGTTTACATTCTCGGGCTTATGACCCAGAAAACCGGTATCTTGCCACAAAGTTATCCCCGAAGGAAAACGAATGG
Organism: Paludibacter sp.; assembly: GCA_028705705.1. Taxonomy (GTDB): domain Bacteria; phylum Bacteroidota; class Bacteroidia; order Bacteroidales; family Paludibacteraceae; genus Paludibacter. The sequence goes on along the minus strand of JAQWCZ010000152.1, from coordinate 2,266 downwards.
GTTGATTATCGCATATCTTTTTATCGTGCACACTACCCTCACAAGTCCTACTAAGCCATAGAATGCGTCTTTCCGGGGTAGTTAACACGTTATTCTTCACGCTATGAGTTTTTTTTACCGCTATAGCAAGCTGTTTGAAGGTCGCTCGCTTGCGGTCGTTGGATTGGACGTTCAACCCCGTCGATAAGCACATCCTGACACGATTTGATGATATGCATTACCCGAAACTCATTACGCTCGGGAAGTTCGCCTAATCTCTTTAAAGTCTTACGCAAAAGACCCGACAATAGGTGAATCAGTAAATTTGCCTGTGATTGTGTCATGCCAAAACTCGCGGCATGATGTTCCTGTAATGGGTTGGTTTTCAAATAAACCAATAAAAACAGAAGTTTATCACAAGCCTTGGGTAAAACAGTATCAGTTCTTGCAAATGTGCGACGCTGACGTGGTTTCCCCTCTAATGTAAAATAGTCATTATATTCCTCCCATTCCGTTTTAAAATGGGGGAGCAAATAATTGAAATCTTCTAAATTCAGTCCTGTAATACTTAAAAACTGAACTGGTCGCTTTTTAATCTTGTCGTATTGCATGATTCATATTGGTTAAGAATATGAATTATTAACGAGAAATATAAATCAATATTGTTGAAATTCAATTGTATAATAAATTAATTCAAATAAACTCTAATATTTCTTTCTCCAACTTTTACTTTTCGTTTTGCTCCATTTGTAATATAGACAGCATTCATCGGTACTTGTGTCGAAAACCCCAAGATGTTTAATGCTGTATCGCCTGTTGGCATAATTTGCGCTTTGTCACGTTCAGCAATCTTTTGGGCAATTTGGTCTAATGTGGGATACAAAATACCGAATTGTGTTTTTTGGGGGTTCATATAAATGCCTGTCGCCACGCGAATAATTGTCCCTTCGTTCTGCAAACGTGATAGTGTCCGTGTTACAAGATTATCATTGTTCACACTCTCAAAATCACTGATTGTAAACAATTCACCAGCCTTGATGCGCTTTATCTGTTCTCTTATTGTTTGTGAAATACTGTCTTCCATATTTTGTACAAATTATCTGTCTGATATATTCGGTAAATTTCGGACAAATATACGGCATATTTGTCATTAATTCAACCGCCTTGAGTTAACGAATTTGGTTTTTATGCTTGTGTGTCATGGACGGCACTAAGCGACAAACCCAATCGGGTTTGTCGCTTAGTGCATGTTAGGTGCAGGTGTTAGTTTATCAATAGTTTTTTGGTTTAATATATTCAAGAATATTGAATCGTGTATTAAAGTAACTTTCAATTGTTCTACAAAAGCTTCATTAGTGAGAACTTGCTTTATAATAGAGTCAGTATAATAATTTCTATAATTCACGTTGTAATCTTTTTTCTCAATTTCGCTTTTTGGGAACACAGTATTCATTAATTGTATCCCTGGGTCAATGGCAGAAAGACTTAAAGCGAAAATGGAAATAGTTATTGCAATTTTATTGTAGTTTTTTTCTTTCTTCTTAATGTATTTCGCTATTCCCAATTTTATTGCTTTATTCCCTTCTGGCGTAATCCTGATATGAAATTCTGTATTTCCGTAAAGATCAACAGAATAATATTCAATTAATTTGTAGTGTTTAATTAAATAAGACATGACTAATCTTATTTCTCTTACATCAAACCCTTTCTCAGAGAGATACTTTTCAGTGTTATTAGTATTAAATTTTCCATTCTTGTTTCTCATGTGTTTGAGCAACAAATCGGCAATTTCTAGTTCTCTGTCATTTAGCATTTGTCTTTTCTTTATTTTTTACACATGCACCTAACTCATACACACCCTCACCTCAACCCCAATATTATAACACATATCATTTCACCATCACCATATACATTATGCACCTTTCATCTATTCCAAAGCACATCATCAAATTTTAAGTGTCTCAAAAAATCAACTCTAATTTCACCACCGCAAATATAAAAAAAAACCTTAACAAAGTGTTAAGGTTTGTCATGTTGAATTCATACAAAGACAAAAAGGGGCGTAATCTTGTCTAAAGTATTCTTATCTATAACAATCAATTGATAACAGCTTCTCTTTCTCTGTCTCCAATCTTAGAGACAGAGAGACTAAGATAGGGTTTTAGGTTTTTCAAAGCTAAGAAAAATAGTTTAAAGGTTTTCAAAGTCCAATTCTTAAGATCAATCTTACATCGTATTAAACATAGCACTACCTTGTAAACGATAAAACACGGTAAGCAAATTGATG
>JAQWCZ010000151.1 GCA_028705705.1 Paludibacter sp. | reverse complement strand
TTCATTATTCTCTATAACAGCATTTTTCGAATCATTTCCTTTGGATCAGGGGCATTAAACTCCGCGCTGCCGGCAACGAGGACATTGGCGCCGTGATCGAACAGTTTTTTAGCGTTGTTAATCGACACACCGCCATCAACCTGAATCAGACAAGCGGGATTAAGTTCATCTACCATGCTTTTCAGCTCTTTTAATCGGTCGTAACTCTCCTCCCTGAATTTTTGTCCGCCATAACCCGCGAAAACACTCATCAGCAGCACCATATCAACTTTATCTATATAAGGTTTCAGGGCAGCAACCGGCACATCGGGATTGATGGTAATACCCACTTTAATGCCTTCATGGCGAATCAAATCAATCACTTCATCCGGATTTTCAGTCGCCTCATAATGAAAGGTCAGCATTTCAGCTCCGGCTTCAGCAAAACGTTTCACGTATTTTTCCGGATGCACGATCATGATGTGTACATCGATCAGTTTCATGCAATATTTCGTAATCGCTTCCAGCACTGGAAAGCCAAAAGATATATTAGGCACAAAAACCCCATCCATTACATCGATATGAATCCATTCAGCTTCACTACGGTTAATCATTTTGCAGGCAGCCTTTAAATTACTGAAATCAGCAGCTAATATTGAAGGAGAGATAATTCTTTGCATACATACAATATTTAGATTCATGCAAAATTAAAAAAAAAAGACTTCCATTTATCCGGAAGTCTTTTTTTTTAACTAAGATTCATTTCAATATACTGATTTTCACTTATTTTTTGCACTCTGTAATTTGCAGCGAACTGCAATATTTTCTGAATGGAGAAATCTGAGGGTTGCATGTTGTCTGAACAGTCCTTTAACTGTTGTGGCGTTTGTTGTAAATCAGTTTTGTTTAACGGAGTAATGGTTTTTTGCATAGGCAATATCAATTATTGTTGGTTCTGACTTATTAACGTGTGTATATAAGAAAAATTATATCAGGGGAAAAAATAATTTTTATCTTTTTAAAGTAAACTGATGAAAGTTACAAAACCAATCTGTAACTTTGCAGCAAAATATAATCGGAGCATCCTATTGTAAAAAAGTTTATTACGTCTTTTACCTCTGAGGAATATCCATTTTTACAAATAAATTAGAATCTTAATAATTAGAATCATATATTATTTATTCTTGCTTATTTTTGTTAGTTATAAGGTATGAAAAGAATAATTTTGGGGACTTTGATGTTTTTAAACATCATATCAAGTTTATCTCAAGTTTCTAAACAGATTTCCGTGTCGACTGCGGGAACCTTATCTTTATTCTTCGACAATTCGGAAAAAAATGAGGTTACGAATTTAATCGTAGAAGGAGTGATTAATGCGCGTGATTTTAAGTTTATCCGGGATTCTCTGCCCCAGTTATCAGTTATTGATCTTGGAAAATCAACAATTTCAGCATATACAGGCACAGATGGAACTCAGGATATGGGCGAAATAACTTCGGTGTATTTAGAAGATGAGATTCCCTCTTATGCATTTAAGGACAAGGCAAGTCTCAAATCAATTATTCTTCCTCGATTTGTTAGGACAATCCAGTTCAAATCGTTCCTCAATTGTACGGGATTAGTTAATTTCATAATTCCTGAGAGCGTTCTAGAGATCAAAAACAATGCTTTTGAAAACTGTTCTGGTCTTGAAAGTTTAATCATACCTTATTCTGTAAAGAAAATTGGAGATCGCTTTTTATCTGGATGTGTAAACCTTAAAAGTTTATATGTCGGTATTTGCTATCCTTTAACTATAGCTACGAATACTTTTTACGGTTTCAACCAATCTGGTTGTGTTTTGACGGTTCCCGACGGTTCATCTGACAGTTATAGAGCCGCAAAATACTGGACACTTTTCACGACCATAGTCGATACACATTCACCACACATTCCAAAAGGTAGCGGCACTCCTACTGATCCATATCAGATTGCCACTATTCAAAATCTAAAATGGCTATCGGAAAACTTCAACTACTGGGCTAAAGACTATATTCAAGTGGCTGATATCGACGCATCTTCTACTGTTAACTGGAACAATGGTCTTGGTTTTTCTCCTATCGGAAACACTAAAAGAATTTTTTACGGATCATATAATGGCAAGGGGAATAAAATAAAAGGATTATATATTAATCGAGCTAAGACTGATTCAGTAGGTTTTTTCGGATGTGCAACAGGGAACAACATCGACAGCCTGACGATTGACTCAGCCTACATTATCGGATCAAATACCGTAGGTGGAATTGCGGGTACTTTCACTTCCACAAACAAGGTCAACTCAATGAAAAACTGTGTTGTTAACGGTGAAATTTCCGGCAAAAAAAATGTAGGAGGATTAGTGGGATTATTATATGGATCTAATGTCAATGCTTACCCTTCTATAAAAGATTGTTTTACAAGTGGAATAGTAAATGGAACTGAAAATACTGGAGGATTAATTGGTTTGTCTTTTGACACAAAAGCCCAAATCAACCAATGCCATTCTGTCGCTACAATAATTGGCTCTCAGTTCTCCGTTTGTATAGGGGGATTAATCGGATTATTGTGGAAAGGCTCTGTAACTAATTGTTATTATAAAGGAAATATCTCAGGAACAACTAATGTGGGCGGATTAGTTGGTTATAATTTTAACAATGCAAATATTGCCAACTGTTTTACTGTCGTAAATGTATCTGGTACAGAACAAATTGGCGGACTGGTGGGAAGTAATGCATATTCTACAATTAATGCTTGCCTTTCGATTGGTACAGTATCTGGTCAATCTCAGGTTGGTGGATTATTGGGTCTAAATCAAGCAACAGGAAAAATCTCCAACTGCTACACAACATGCGACGTATCAGGAGATTATTACTCCGGCGGATTTGTTGGGGTAAATACCGACGCATACACATATATCCATTATTGTTATTGCACGAATACCGTATCAGGAAACATAACCATTGGGAGTTTTGCAGGAAAAAACATCAACAAGGCAGAAGTAGATCTTTCGTTTTGGAATAAAAACATGTCTTCAAAACTAGGATGTGGTGAGAATAATTCATACTTCAGCGCGATTGAAAAAACGAGCCTGGAATTGAAAAATACTTCTACATTCTTAAATGCAACATGGGACATGACAGGAGAAACACAAAATGGACAAAAAGATTATTGGGAAATAAATCCCGAAATTAATTCAGGTTATCCATATCTGGTTTGGCAAAAGGAAGGTAATTTTTTATCACACAACAATATCACTAAGGAAGGAAATTACAAAATATTTTATAATTCTCAAACAAAACAAATTATTATCTCTGATTTAGACTTACATATTATTTCAATAGAAATATATGACATGAATGGAAAACTTTGTGAAAAGGTAGATAATAATACACGTACAATAAAACATACGAATCTGCATGGAGCTTATTTACTGATAATTAACACTCGCAGCAACTCCTTTGTCAAGAAAATTATTATCACATAAAGAACTTACACATAAATAATGGACAGGGATCTTCCCTGTCCACCTAAACACACACTTATTTTCAACTAGCTAATAATACTTTTTAATACCTGCTTTCCACCGCTTTCCAGTCGATGATATTCCACAAGGCATTCACATGATCAGGTCTGCGGTTTTGGTAATCCAGGTAATACGCATGCTCCCAAACATCGAATCCCAATAGCGGAACCAACCCTTTTACAACCGGATTGCTACCATTAGGTTCTTTCTCAATCGACAATTTTCCGTTGGCATCCTTAGCCAGCCATGCCCATCCTGAACCAAACACGGATACAGCAGCAGCATTGAATTCTTTTTTGAAGTTTTCGAAATCTCCAAATTGACTGTTGATGGCTTCCGCTAATTTACCTGATGGAGCACCGCCCCCGTTGGGTGAAAACGACAGGAAATAGATGTCATGATTCAGCGCCTGTCCGGCGTTGTTGAATATCGGACCATCGCTGCTCTTTACAATATCAACCAACTCCATGTTTTCATATTTTGTCCCCGGAATCAGGTTATTCAAATTGGTGATATAAGCCTGGAAATGTTTGCCATAATGTAATTCTACGGTTTGTTTGCCAATTACAGGTTCCAATGCACCTGTTTCGTACGGTAATGCGGGAAGTTCAAATTTCATGATGATAATATTTTAATGTTACTATAATTCTTTTTATGTAACCGTAAAACATCAAATCATGCTTTTGTGTTTGGTAGAAAAAATCAATAACGATATTGATGACGTCTATCACAAAGATTTCCAACTATCATTTACTCGGACTTTTCAGAAATCTGAAGGAGAGGAATACGATCCATAAAAGATGAACAAGCAAACCAATAAGCATATCGGTGTAATCGAGTGAACGTATCATTTTACTGAACCAGTAGGTAGGGAAGAACCCGGAAACAATGTGCAGCCAGCGCATATCAGTCAAATCGGAAAGGGCAAAAAGCATCATGATATTCAGCGCTTTGGCATAAGTCAGCCCTTTAACTTTATCTTCTGCACCCATAAATAATAACAATCCGACAATAGAAGCATAAATAGCCTGCAATAAAGCCAGGAATAATACGAAGAAAAAACCGGATAAAATTTCAGCAAAGAAAACATAGACTAAAAATGTATAGACAAACGACAGCAACGCAATCAGCAACAGCCGGTTGAATAAATAGCCACCTCTTCCCAGCGGAGTAACCGCCATGAGTTCGGTTATACTCCCGTCCCGGTCATCAATCATCAGAAAGCCGGTAACGATACCAAGCATACCCGACGACAAAATCAACAATACCGAAACAACATATCCGTGGTAAGGCGTAATGTCAAAACTTGTTTTGCTCTGTAAAAACGGAATCAGAAACAAGATTAGCAGTTTAAACACAACGATCATCAACAGCGGAGCAAAAAGTAGGATGCCTGTTACTTCGTCCCGTGTAATCAGTTTGAAATCATTTCTGAAGTTGTTCATTGTTTTCATCGACACAGCATTAAATTTCTTCGAAGACAATTCTTTTTTCAAAAACAGCAGTCGCCCACCTGAAAAGCACATAATTCATTAAAGTCAGATACAAAAGAATTAACACCGACTCTATCAGCGTCACCTCATTTACATAAGCGCCAAGCATCAGTTTAAGCGCCGGAACAGGAGGGACAATCATAAAAATTTCCGAATAAGGAAAACCAATGAGCGAGAAACAGGGCAGCACGAACAACAACATATAAGGAATACTTTTCAGCAGATATTGGTTCACATTGCGACAACCAGCCGAGATTAAAACACCGCAAAGTGTAAAAATACCTGATGTGAGTAATGTTACAGGAACAATCAGCCACCAATTAACGTGGTAATAGCCGCTGAACAAGGTAATCGCGATTGTTGCCAACACCGACACAAGGCCGAGTGAAAGCATTTTGGAAATAAGATATTCGGATGTGCGAAGCGGACTAACCACGAAAATCTGCAATAATCCCTGACTTTTTTCAAGCATGATGATACCACCGAGAAAAAAGAGTCCCAACACAGAAGGGTCGGAGAACA
>JAQWCZ010000150.1 GCA_028705705.1 Paludibacter sp. | reverse complement strand
AACGCTCCGGCAGGTTATAGTCAACCTGAATGGTACCCAACTGCCACCTGCGACCGATAGCATCTTTCACCATAACGTCTAATTTAGGACCATAGAAGGCCGCTTCACCGAGTTCCACACGGGCTTTCAAGCCTTTTTCCTGGCAAGCTTCAATGATGGCCTGTTCCGCTTTCACCCAATTTTCTTCCGTACCGATGTATTTTTCCTTGTTTTCAGGATCACGCAACGAAATCTGTACTTCAAAATTTTTGAAATCAAGCGCATTGAAGATGATAAAAATAATATCAACTACTTTCAGAAATTCGCTTTTCAGCTGGTCGGGGCGGCAGAAAATATGCGCATCGTCCTGTGTGAAAGAGCGAACGCGGGTAAGACCATGCAACTCACCGCTTTGTTCGTAGCGATACACGGTACCGAATTCTGCCATTCGCAATGGAAGATCCTTATAAGAACGGGGCTTAACCTTGTAAATTTCGCAGTGGTGCGGACAGTTCATCGGTTTCAGCAAATACTCCTCCCCTTCTTCGGGTGTATGAATTGGCTGGAAAGAATCCTTTCCATATTTAGCATAGTGACCAGATGTAACATACAACTGTTTGTTACCTATATGCGGTGTCATTACCTGCTGATATTCGAATCTGCGTTGAATTTTCTTCAGGAAATCCTCGAGACGAAGACGTAAGGCCGTACCACGGGGTAACCACAACGCCAATCCCTTACCCACGGTTTCAGAAAAGGCAAACAATTCAAGCTCTTTACCGATTTTGCGGTGATCCCGTTTCTTCGCTTCTTCCAGTAAAACCAGGTATTCATCCAGCATTTTCTTTTTCGGGAAAGTAATGCCATAAATACGAGTCAGCATCTTTCGTTTTTCATCGCCGCGCCAGTAAGCACCGGCCACACTGAGTAATTTGATGGCTTTGATTGCACCTGTATCCGGCAAGTGCGGTCCGCGACACAAGTCGGTGAAATTACCCTGCGAATACAGCGTAATCGTTCCATCTTCAAGATCGCTTATCAGTTCTACTTTATATTCATCGCCTTTTTCCTGAAATTTCTTCAGCGCATCGGCTTTGGTGATATCCGAACGCAGGATGGCTTCCTTACGGGCAACCAGCTCCATCATTTTTGCTTCGATGGCAGGCAAATCACCCTCTTTAATCACGGCAGTACCCGGATCTACATCATAATAGAAACCATTTTCAATCGCCGGACCGATACCAAATTTGATCCCCGGATACAGTTCCTGCAAGGCTTCGGCCATGAGGTGAGCCGAAGAATGCCAGAAAGCATGCTTACCTTCTTCATCATCCCATTTATGCAGTTTGATGGAAGCGTCGGTGTTAATTGAACGGGATAAATCCCAAATCTGATCATTTACTGAAATAGCAAGCACCTCTTGTGCCAGTCTGGGGCTGATACTTTCAGCCAATTGTAGTCCGGTAATACCCGCGTTAAACTCACGCACCGAACTGTCGGGAAAAGTTATTTTTATCATATTATGAACCTTACAAATGGTTTTAAAAATTGAATCGCAAAGTTAAAGAAAATGTACCAATGTGCAAATTAAAAGGTTTGCAAATTAAAAATTTTGTTTATCTTTGCACCCGCTTCACACAATGCGGCTGTGGCGTAATTGGTAGCCGCGCCAGACTTAGGATCTGGTGCCGAAAGGCGTGGGGGTTCGAGTCCCTTCAGCCGCACGAAAAACTCCTGATTCAAACTGAATCAGGAGTTTTTCACTAAAATCTTTAGTTAGAATCAAGTTATAAATAAAATTTGGCTAATTTGTTTTTTGGGTATTAGCTTCTTGTTTTTTATTTTTCTTAGCTTTTTTCGCTGCTTTTTCCTTTTCCTTTTTCAATTTTAATTTCATTTTTTCTTCTCTGGCAAGTTTGCGGGCAGCTTTTCTTTCATCCATTAGCTTACGTAGATACTCAACATAAGGCTGGATATATCGTTGTTTTTTGGTTTCCAGCAAATCATCCATAATCACCATTAATCCGGTTTCATATACAGATCCGAAATCATGATCCTGAGTAGAACCAAAATAACGCATGGTATCAGTCAGACCAATATAAGCATTAAACATGGGAGGGACATTATCTCCTTCATTTCTAACTGATTTTATCAACAATTTATAATCGTCAGCAGGTTTCTCCTCGGTGAAAATTGTTTTCGCGATTTTTTTAGTTTTACTACTTACCTTTATCAGATTCTTAGGTTTAATTAACACTTCATTATCGTGAAAATGTTTGGTAAGATATTCATAAATTAACTCTCTGCATTTTAAAGGATAGTCTTTATATATTGTAACCTTTCCTATAAAATACCTGGCACCCTTAATAGAATGTATGAGTGCACCTAAACCATCCCATAAATTATCAAGAGCAAATAAACTTTTCATGCCCATTTTTGTCGTCTGATAATCAGGTTGAACAAACGCTCTTCCCAGTTCAATTGTATAGGGCATGTATTCTTTTATAAACTTATCACTGAAAACAAACAAGTGCGACATCACGAAAGCAGGTTGTCCACCATCGTCCAATTTTACATCGGCACCCGACAGAAAACGATAACCACCAATTATTTGTTCCGCATCAGGATCCCATACAATCAATTGTTTATAAGGTTTCTCCATATAATCATATTTGTCTGTATCAATTTCTTCACCGGTACCTCCGCCTCCAGATCTAAAAGACATTTCCCGCAAACGACCGATTTCCCGCATTACATTAGGTGAGTCATGTGCTGTTACAATAAAAATTTGATTACCTGATTTATTGGTTGGTCTTAAGAATTTATCTTGGGTAAGTTCACTTTTGATAACTCCCCTGTCGATGGGATCAATAATATCTTTCATTTTCAATAGAATATATTACATATATATACCAAATCCAGTCATTTAAGCTGCAAATGTACTGCTTTTTTGTGAAACATGTAAAAAACAACAGAATTATTCATTTTTTTGCATCATCCCATTTCTTCGTCTGTTTATCATTTTTTTTATTTGTCAGATGGAACTCGCATGTCAACATTATCAAAATTATATGAGTTTATATTATCATCTTTGTTTCGAGGGTGCAAAGAAATGAAATTGAATTACATCTGTTTTTACTGAAAATTTATTTTAAATTGTTATAAAACAGTCTTTTTTTGAAAATATTTGAGTCAAATGTTTTTCAATCAGAATAAAAGCAATATATTTGCAGTTCGAAAATTGAAAATAAAACATTCAATAAATATCAATATTAACTTATAAAAAACTTATTAAAATGACAAAAGCAGATATCGTAAACGAAATTGCTAAGAACACAGGAATTGATAAAGCATCTGTGTTGGCAACTGTAGAAGCTTTTATGGAAACTATCAAGGATTCTCTTTCAAAAAATGAGAATGTATATTTAAGAGGTTTCGGAAGTTTTGTAATCAAAAAAAGAGCTCAGAAAACAGCCCGTAACATCTCTAAAAACACTACTATCATTATACCTGCACACAACATTCCATCATTTAAGCCTGCGAAGACTTTTGTTAGTGTAGTAAAATAATTTTTAAAACAAATAGAAAATGCCAAGCGGAAAAAAAAGAAAAAGACACAAAATGGCTACGCATAAGCGTAAGAAAAGACTAAGAAAAAACAGGCATAAAAAGAAATAAATTGTCTAATTGGTCTTTATTTTAAAGTCCGGGAAACAAACTTAAAGACTTTTTCTTTAAGTTTGTTTTTTGTTTGAGCGAAAACAAAACATTAAATCATAAATAAAGTGGATAGCGAATTTGTAGTAGATGTACAACCATCTGAAATTTCAATTGCGCTGCTGGAAAACAAACGATTGGTAGAATTAAACCGCGAAAGCCGTGAAGCACGGTTTGCAGTAGGAAACATCTACCTGGGAAGGGTAAAAAAATTAATGCCCGGTTTAAATGCAGCATTTGTAGATGTTGGTTTCGAAAAAGACGCTTTTCTTCATTATCTTGATTTAGGATCCAATTTCAACACCCTTAACCAATTTACAACGCAGGTGCTTAGCGACCGTAAAAAAGCGCCTTCGATGCATAAGGTTAAACACCATCCGGAAATTGATAAAAATGGTTCAATCGGGGATGTCCTTAAACCGGGACAGGATATTTTGGTTCAGGTAGCTAAAGAGCCTATCTCTACAAAAGGGCCTCGTTTGACCGCAGAAGTATCAATTGCCGGAAGATTTTTAGTACTGATTCCATTTGCCGACAAAGTCTCCGTTTCACAGAAAATTACTTCAGAAGAAGAACGGATACGGCTTAAACAACTGATTCAAAGCATAAAACCCAAAGGATTTGGCGTAATCGTAAGAACAGTTGCAGAAGATAAAAAAGTAGCGGAATTAGACAATGAACTTAAGATCTTAGTGAAACGCTGGGAAGAAGCAATAGTAAAATTACAACAAGCCAAAAGCATTTCACTGATTTTAGAAGAATTAGGTCGCACGGTGGGAATAATTAGAGATTTATTCAACACCAGTTACAACAATATCCACGTGAATGATCCGGAAATCTTTACAGAAGTAAAAGATTATATCGAACTGATTGCTCCGGACCGCAAAGATATTGTGAAACTTTACAAAGATGAGATACCGATTTTTGATCATTTTGGTATCACAAAACAAATTAAATCCGGATTTGGCAAGACAGTATCATTTAAAAGTGGAGCCTATCTGATTATCGAACATACAGAAGCGCTGCATGTTATCGATGTAAACAGTGGAAACAGATCGAAAAATTCAACCGGGCAGGAAGGCAACGCGTTGGATGTAAATCTGGCTGCCGCAGATGAAATCGCTCGTCAGTTACGTTTGCGGGATATGGGTGGAATTATTGTAGTTGATTTTATCGACATGCATGAAAGCGATAACAGACAAAAACTGTATGATAGAATGCGAGATGCCATGGCGAATGACAGAGCAAAACACAATATACTGCCGTTGAGTAAATTCGGATTGATGCAAATGACCCGTCAAAGGGTACGTCCTGCTACCGACATCAATATTGAAGAAAAATGCCCAACCTGTTTTGGTACAGGTAAAATGCAACCTTCAATTCTATTTGTCGATCAGCTAGAAGAAAAAATTGACCATTTGGTGAATGGTCTGAAAATTAAAAAATTTGTATTGCATATTCATCCTTATATTGAAGCTTTTATCTCTAAAGGCATCAATTCATTGAAGTTGAAATGGAAACTCAAATATGGTGTAGGCTGTAAGATTATTGCCTCACAAGATATAGGTTTTCTACAATACAAGTTTTATGATGGAAAGGGGGTTGAAATTAACCTGAAACAGAAATTGGAAAAGCAAAATGAAATCATAACTTAAAAAAAAGACCGTACAATGAAGTACGGTCTTTTTTTTGAAAAAACTTTCGAGAGTATTTGCAAATTCTAAAAAAGAACGTATATTTGCACTCCGATTGCGAATCGGGGTATTTGCGAAAATAGCTCAGTTGCCAGAGGGATAGACAACAATATGCTCTACCAACTGAATTTAGATTAGCAAACGGAGATACAA
>JAQWCZ010000149.1 GCA_028705705.1 Paludibacter sp. | reverse complement strand
TAATATGGACGAGTGAAATATAAATTTCACTCGTTTTTGTTTTTTATAACATAATTTTATTTACCTCTATTTCTGAACTTTAATTACTTTATACAGAAAATACGCTATAAAAGACCATTGTTACAATTAAGTATTACTTAATATATAAAATAATTCTATTATCTTTGTGCCAAAATTAAACACATGCAAAGAATTGGAGAAAGAATAAAGCACAAAAGGGAACAGATTGGTTTACAATTGAATGAATTAGCAAAAAAGGTGGGAATAAGTTCCAGTGCATTATCTCAAATTGAAAATGCCAAGGCATTTCCAACTATCTTAACATTAAAACATATTGCAGAAAACCTGCATACAACAGTTGGTGAACTAATTGGCGAAAATGAAACTGAAAACATACCAGTTGTAAGAAAGAAAGAAATCATGTTGGCTGGTACAAATGAATTTGGAGCCGATATTTTTTCTTTATCAAATCAGAATATTAACAAACTCATGGATACATTCATGATACGTTTCCCTGAAAAATCAAACAGTACAGGAATGTTTGATAAACAGTCGGGACAAATTTTTTGTTATTTAGTCAAAGGTGATCTCGAATTTGAGTTGGACAATCAGATCTACAACCTGGAAGAAGGTGACAGCGTGTATTTCAATGCACGTAGAAACTTTAGATTCTTAAACTCAAGTAAATATACTGCTGAACTGCTTTGTGTCACGTCATTTAAAAATATATAACATTTAGTTATATTAAATATTGCTTAATTATTGAGATATACAAATAGGTATTAAGAACAACAAACTCAAACATGAACATTTTCATTTCAGACTTAGAAAAAAGAGGCATAAAATTACCTTCAGAGACAGTTGAAGTGCTAACCAACTGTAAAAGTTTCACTGTATTCAATAGCGTGGAAGAACTTGCCGTAGCTGCTTTAGGGGGCGAGGGCAATAATTCTTACGAGGTTAAATACAACATACCTGGAAAAACGTTATACACGGAGGCGATTGTACATAGAGTTACGAATGGCATATCAGCTAATTATACTGAACCCTATATGCGTCGCCGCGACCCTGAAACCATGGCTATTGCCGACGAAGAACCAACAGACAAAGAAACCTTTCAAACCAAATTCGGTTACGATTTCAACATTTTAAAGAAAGAAACATTTAACTGGCTGAAAACCCAAGATTTGGCTGTTTTCTTTTATTTTGCAGGACGGGATGGCATCGGAGTGAATGGGATGGCAATTGCACCGGCCAATGCAGGTTTCTTTGCCATGGGGTTAGCCATGTTACAGATCATCGTACCAGTAAACGAGTTACCTGATAATATGGAATTGGATTCAATTATTTATGTTGCTCCGACATTCCGCCATACCCACTTTAATGGGAAACAAATAGTTGTACACAACCGTGATGGCAACCGGCATGAAATATTCTCCTATAATCTCTATCCGGGACCAAGCGCTAAAAAGGGATTATACGGTGCATTGCTTACAAAAGGTGAAAAAGAAGGATGGATAACGGCACATTGTTCTACTGTTCAAGCTGTTAGTCCGTATGACAATATAACCACCTTTATGCATGAAGGTGCCAGTGGCGGTGGAAAAAGTGAGATGTTGCAACACATTCTACGCGAGCCAAACGGACAGGTTTTAATTGGTGAAAACCCTATTTCAGGTGAACGTCGTTTGATTAATCTCCCCTTGTTTTCTTCTTTCAATCCGGTAACCGATGATATGGCTTTGTGTCACCCATCAATACAAAAAGGAAACGGTAAACTTACAGTCCTCGATGCTGAAAATGCATGGTTTATACGTGTTGACAGTGTAAGAGAATATGGGGATGATCCTTTCCTGGAAAAGATTACTATCAAACCACCAAAACCATTGTTATTTTTGAATTTACAATCAAACCCTGATAGTACTGTGCTTATCTGGGATCATACAGAAGACGAGCCCGGGAAACCTTGTCCCAATCCCCGAGTAATTTTACCCCGGGAAATAGTTCCAAATGTCATCGGAACACCGGTTTCTATTGATGTTCGTAGTTTTGGAGTAAGAACCCCGCCTAGTTCTGCAGAAAAACCAAATTATGGTATCATTGGGCTTTTTCACATTCTTCCTCCGGCGTTAGCATGGTTATGGAGACTTGTATCTCCCCGAGGACACGCCAATCCAAGTATCGTAGGGGGAAGCGGAATGGGGTCGGAAGGTGTTGGTTCATACTGGCCTTTTGCAACAGGCAAAATGGTGGAACATGCCAACATATTGTTGCAACAAATACTGGATACTCCTGTAACAAGATATACACTAGTTCCGAACCAATACATCGGTGTTTGGGAGGTTGGTTTTAAACCACAATTATTAATGCGTGAATACCTGACAAGACGCGGAAATGCAAAACTGAAACAAGATCAATATCAAGCAGCAAGGTGTCCATTGCTTGGTTATGAACTGAATTACCTGACTATTGAGGGTGCTAAAATCCCTTCCAGGTTTCTTCAGGTTTACAAACAAACAGAAGTTGGAACAGAAGGTTATGACAAAGGAGCCAACATTTTATATGACTTTTTTAGAAAGGAACTTCAACAGTATTTAGTACCGGAGTTAAATCCGCTTGGTAAACAAATAATAGAAGCCTGTCTAAAAGGTGCAAATGTAGAAGATTACAACAAATTTATTCCAATGGAATAGACTAGTTTCACACTAGAAAAAAGACCGGTTATTTGATGAATAATCGGTCTTTATATTATCTTGGTTTTTTAATCAATTTACGTCTAAACAGGTTCAGCATGGTGTAAGTTAAACCCATCAGAAACAAAGGTAATAATCCATCTCCAACGGGTACATTGACTAAGGGATCTTCAACAGGACTTCCACCGGGATGGGTAATATCTCCTTCTCGGTAATCATTAAAAGGATCCATTGGCACAAATGACCTTAGATTATTTTCAGAAACAGTTGAACTTCCGGCAATTAAGTTATTTCCATCCTGACTACCAGAAGCCGCATTTCCACTACTAGTCCTGTTGAATAACATAGAAGTTGCAAGCGGACTTTCTTCTGAATTGCGCAAACTTCCTTTATTCATATTTAATCCACCTGTGGTTGTTGAGGGTGTGTTATTAGCTAAATTTTGATTTCCAGCAGGTAATAATGAAGTATTTCCTCCGGATATTGCCTTGTTAGAAAAATTATTACCTATCAGACCTCTACTGACTGGCTGAACTCTCTTTGGTGGAACATAAGAGCTCTTTATATTGTTCATTTTTGAAAAGTCAACACCCGGACTAACATATTCCGGATATTCTGAAAGAAACAAATCATCTGCTCCTTTGGAATTCAGGAGCAAGATTCCGAGCCCCAAAATTACCACGCAAAACAATATGTATAAAAATTCTTTCATTTTTTTACTTTCTAATCAGTATTTTCTCTGTCTTCTGCGCAGAACCTGCCACAGCCTTTAAAATCATTACACCACTACTATGATCTATTATAAAAGAAGTATCACTTCCTGCTTTTAACTCTTTTTGTTTAAATAATCTACCTGAAACATCATATAATGCATAATAACCATCCTGATCCGTTAAATTCTGAATTATAAAACGATAATCATTTACACAGAAAATCTTAATTTGATCCTCTGCCTTATACTTAGAATCATATTGTGTAGTGATTTTAAATCGATTTTGGTTTTTATCTTTTGAAGCTGATGAAAATGTGTAAATAGTAGTATCAGAACCTATTTTTACTATTCTATTTTCTTGTAAATCAATTAAATATAAATCAGAAAAGACATCTTCAATATTGTTATTAATTAATTTTAGCTTATAAAACTCTTTCTTTCCCGGTACAAAGTGTAAATAAATCTCTTTAAAATCATCAACTGTGTTTACCTGAAGATTACCGGCAGGTCCATTTGCATATATCAACGCAGCATTCCCCTCATTGATCAGTTTATATCCATCCCAACCATTATCAAACTGTTTGCTGGCAGTTGGTTCATAAATGAGCCATACACGATCAAGAACATGTTGATTAAATAATTCAACAGTTAAATGTGGATTTATTTGCGCTGTTTTTTTAATTCTCTGTCGACTAACGTTCTTTGTTGCAGAGGCATAAGGGATAGAAACACTGCCATTGTTTGCAGTTGCCCTGACAATAAAGCCCTGCATAGAAGGTATTGATGGTAGAATCATTTCTGATACATTCTGAGGTACAGCCAAGTATTGGCCTCTTCCAGTACCCAATCTTCCATTTTCCGGATCTACATCCCAATCTGCATAAGATCCGGAATGATATAAATATACAGTTGCTTCAGTATTGCTTCCAAACACCATATCGTTTATTCTGATTGAAGCAGTATATGGATTTGCCAATAAATGCTGACCTGCATAATATGGAACATCAGATTTGTTTAATATTATTGTGGTATCTTTATTTTCAAGAATACCCTTAAACGTGTAAATTTTTTCTTCAGGTTGAACTACTTCATATCCTTTGAATGAAGTAAGCATATCATTTGCAGTTATACTTTGCCATTTATCATAACCAATAGAATCTTCTCTAAACCATCTCACATACCAACTACTGTATGGATCAGGAGGCAGAGGACTTAAAGTTCGCATAGGAATACCAAAAAATTGCCAGTTAAATTTATCCAAATCATCATCTGGTAGATTCTCATTTATATAAGCCATGGAATACATCTCAACTGTTGCTGAAACGGGAGCAGCATACGAATTATGAAAAATCAATGTTCCATTAGGTGAAGATGAGGATGCTTTGATATGAATCTTATCTTTATTTGTGTTATTAATGGTAGTATTGACATCTAATTGAGACAAGGTATCAATAATAATTTTCCCATTGTTCCCAATTAAAATAATTGATTTACATACTGCATCGGTATTTATCACAGTAACTTCATTTAAAACTGTAACAATATCATGTACTGTTGGGATACGTTCAATATTCCATTTACTAATGCTTTGCCAGTTTCCATTTCCACGGTTAAAAATCATGGAATATTCAACAGCACCTATATCGATTCGACCATTATATACTCTTGGATTTCCATTAATGTCCTTATCAGGGACATATACCGGTACATTTTGATTACCCGTATTCATAAAATCTGAAACCGGAGAAACATAATAAGAAAACTCATCTTTCGTATAAGCAACCGGATCTTTATACTCAGTTGTACCCAAAATGGCTTTATTTCCTGTTCCAGAAGGTATTACATTTCCTCTTACGGCAGAATATGTTACTACAACAGACGGTCCTAATTGACCATATTTCAGGTCATTATCAACAATAGTGTTTGACACACTCAGGTTACCCGCCATACTCACAGGAGGAGCAGTCTGAGCAATTGCAGTACAACTTATTGACAGCAATACAAACATCAATATGTTATTTAACCATTTCATTTAATTTTGTTCAATAATAGACATTGGTCGAACTTTAAAAACTAATGATTTAGATGAGTTTGCCGGTTGTTTGGTTGTATGTGGAAAATAATATGACCAAGCTCCCTGACGAGAGTACTCGTTTGA
>JAQWCZ010000148.1 GCA_028705705.1 Paludibacter sp. | reverse complement strand
TGAGCAAGTTCGTAAATAACAGATGAGGACATGTTTAATAGTGGTTAATTGTTAATTGTTAGTGGTCAGTACTAAACAACCCAGTGAAGGTTCATAGAGGTTGCTTCGCTACGCTCGCAATGACGGTGAATAATGTATAATAAATTGTCTGTTGCATTTTTTATTTTGAGGAGTGAATCCGTGCTTGCAAATATCCGCAAAATCAGTCATAAAAGCAACCGCATTAAAATTAAAAAAACAAAAAAAAGTCTGCAATGTTACCAGCAGACTTTTTTTATGAAGAAATTATATGTTTATGACAGCATACTCAACAAGATACCGGCTGCTACGGCAGAACCAATTACACCGGCAACGTTGGGTGCCATGGCGTGCATCAGCAGGTGATTGGTTTTGTCGGCTTTAAGACCCTGTTCCTGAGAAACACGGGCAGCAGCCGGAACTGCTGATACGCCGGCAGAGCCGATAAGCGGGTTGACTTTATTGCCTTCTTTAAGAAACACATTCATTAACTTAGCAAATAAAACCTCCGAGGCAGTTGCAACGACAAAGGAAAGTGCACCCAATCCGAAAATTTTCAGAGAATCCAGGGTGATAAACCTGTCAGCCTGTGTAGAAGCTCCAACAGTCAATCCCAGCAGTATCGTGATTGAATTAATGAGGGCAAATCTGGCCGTTTCTGCTAATCGCTCTGTTACTGTAGACTCTTTTAAAAGATTTCCTAAAAACAACATACCTAACAAAGGCAATGCACTTGGAGCAATAAAGGTAGTCAGCACCATTCCGATAATAGGGAAAGCGATTTTCTCTGTCTTCGAAACAGGTCTGGGTGGCTTCATCCGGATTAATTTTTCCTTTTTTGTTGTAAGGAAGTTCATTACCGGAGGTTGAATAAGCGGTACCAATGCCATATAAGAGTAGGCTGCCACCGCAATGGTTCCAATCAGTTCAGGGGCAAGTTTTGAAGTAAGGAAAATGGCAGTTGGGCCGTCAGCTCCACCAATGATACCGATTGCTCCAGCCTGTTCCGGTGTGAATCCCAGTGCGTATGCACCAATGAAAGTAATAAAAATTCCCATTTGAGCGGCAGCTCCTAATAACATTAATTTCGGATTGGAAATCAAGGATGAAAAGTCGGTCATGGCACCAATTCCCAAAAACACCAGTGGCGGATACCATCCGTTGATTACACCACTGTATAATATATTCAAAACTGAACCCTCTTCATAAATTCCAATACCCTCATCTCCTCCGATGGGTAAAGGAATGTTCCCGATGATCATCCCAAAACCAATAGGGATCAGTAACAAAGGTTCCCAACCCTTCTTAACAGCCAGGATAATGAAAATAACACCAACCAGGATCATGGCCAGGTATTTAAACTGAAAGTTAGCAATACCGGTACTATGCCAGAACTTTTCAAGTCCTTCGAAGAGCGCATTTTGTTCTGCTGCACCTTGTCCGAAAACGTTAAATGGAACGAACAAGGCCATCAAAATAAATAAAATAGTGATATTCTTTATATTTTTTCTCATATCTTACTCGATTTCAAATAGCACTTCATCCTGTAAAACAGTTTGGCCGACAGG
The DNA here is from genome assembly GCA_028705705.1 of Paludibacter sp. Taxonomy (GTDB): domain Bacteria; phylum Bacteroidota; class Bacteroidia; order Bacteroidales; family Paludibacteraceae; genus Paludibacter. The sequence continues at coordinate 4,000 of JAQWCZ010000148.1, read as the reverse complement.
GGCACATATTTTAACTATTCTACCGGCACGTTCGGCCAAAATATTATTTTCCATTTTCATTGATTCCATCACCAATAAAATATCACCTTCCCTGAAAGAATCTCCTACTGCAACGTTTACTTTCACAATTTTACCGGGCAGTGGTGATTTGATTGTTTTGGCACTGGGTCGTTTACTTTCAGAAACAGGCATCAGATTTTCTTTTGCCCTTTCGTCACCTTGTTTGGTTTGCACTTCCTTTCGGACTAAAACAACCGGAGTCTTCGTTGTTTTTATTTCCTGATGGATTTTTACTGAATAAGGAGTCCCATTCACTTCGATGTCCGCGATGTCCCCTTCGATCTTTTTGACTCTTACCGCAAAGTCATCTCCATTTATAGTGAAATTAAATTTTTTCATTTATTTTATCGAATTAAATTTGTTAAACCATATATTTTTGAACTCCAGGGGGAATAACGTCTTTCAATACGTTTAATCGTGATCACATTACTTTCTTCATCATGAATGTCGCTCAGAAACAGATGCAATGCCATAGAGATGGCTGCGATTTCCTGTCCTGTTAATTCTTTTTCACCAACAATTTCTGTAGTTGATTCCTGGTTTTGTTTTTTCTTTGATTTGAGTGATTTCTTACTTAAATTACCTGTAATTTTAAATGCAAAAACCAAAATGATTAGTGCACTGAAAACTACTGATACCCCAATAGCGGAATATAATAAAATCTGATCAAATTCACTGATTGCCAATAAAGTCATATCGATATCAATTTAGAGTGGTATATTACAATGTTTCTTCAACGGATTCACCACTTTCTTGGTTTGCAGGGCCTGGAAGGCACGGATCACCCGGAAACGGGTATTTCTCGGTTCAATTACATCATCAATGTATCCATAAGAAGCAGCCATATAAGGATTCGCAAATTTTTCGTTATAATCTGCTACTTTTTCAGCCATGAATTTGACTTTTTCTTCTGGGTCATTCATGGAAGAAATGGTACGTCCTTCAAGCACTTCGATCGCTCCGGATGCGCCCATTACGGCAATTTCGGCTGTGGGCCATGCGTAGTTGAAATCACCACGTAACTGTTTACAACTCATTACATCATGTGCCCCTCCGTATGATTTTCTCAGGGTGACGGTTACTTTAGGTACTGTTGCTTCGCCGTAGGCAAACATCAGTTTGGCACCGTGGGTGATGATACCGGCATATTCCTGTCCCGAACCCGGTAAGAATCCCGGAACATCAACCAACGTTAATATTGGAATGTTAAAAGCATCACAAAAGCGTACGAACCGAGCTGCTTTACGTGAAGAATCGCAATCGAGCACCCCGGCCAGGAAGTTAGGCTGATTGGCTACAATACCAGTTGACACACCATTGAAACGAGCAAAACCTACGATAATATTGCGTGCGTAGTTGCGGTGAACTTCCAGAAATTCACCATTATCTACAATCGAGTGGATAACGGTTTTCATGTCGTATGGCGTGTTGGGATTGTCGGGAATAATTTCGTTCAGACTATCCTCTAACCTTTCAATGGGATCATAAGTGTCGAAAATCGGAGCTTCTTCAAGATTATTTTGTGGCAGATAAGATAACAGTTTACGAATCAGCATTAAACCTTCTTCTTCATTCTCCACTTTAAAATGAGAAACACCTGATTTCCCGGCGTGTACATCAGCCCCACCCAGGTCTTCGGTAGAAATATCCTCGCCGGTAACTGATTTTACCACTTTGGGTCCGGTAACGAACATGTAGGAGTTCTCTTCTGTCATCATCACGAAATCGGTAAGGGCAGGAGAATAAACAGCACCACCGGCACAGGGACCGAAAATAGCTGAAATTTGCGGAACCACTCCAGAAGCCAAAATATTGCGTTCGAAGAGTTCGGCATAGCCGGCCAGTGAAGTAACCCCTTCCTGGATGCGGGCGCCGCCCGAGTCGTTGATTCCGATTACCGGACATCCCATTTTCATGGCCATATCCATTACCTTGCAGATTTTCAATGCCATGGTTTCGGACAATGAACCTCCGAATACAGTAAAGTCCTGTGCGAATACATATACTGTACGTCCGTCGATGGTACCATGACCGGTTACCACCCCGTCGCCTAAGTATTTTTCTTTTTCCAACCCAAAATTGTAGCAACGATGGGTTACAAACATGTCTAATTCCTCAAAACTGCCTTCATCAAGCAACATGTCAATGCGTTCCCGGGCTGTAAGTTTACCTTTTGCATGCTGAGAAGCAATGCGTTTTTCTCCACCTCCTAATTTGGCCTGCATGCGCAAATCAATGAGGTTTTTCACCTTTTCTTTGTTTTCCATATAGTAATTATTTTTATTTTTATTCTGTTAGCAGCAACCCGGTTTTTCGCAAAGTTCCGTCAGCACTCCAAACGTTGATTTTGGATGCAGGAAAGCAATATTCAATCCTTCGGCTCCTTTTCTCGGTGATTTGTCGATGAGAGTAACGCCTTTCTCTGCTAAAAAATCAAGACTGGATTGTAATCCTTCTGCTGCAAAGGCCAGGTGGTGAATACCTTCGCCTTTCTTTTCAATAAACTTCCCAACCGGTCCTTCCGGATCTGTTGATTCAAGTAACTCGATTTTGGTTTGTCCTACCTGAAAGAAGGCTGTTTTTACTTTTTGCTCAGCGACTTCTTCAATGGCATAACATTTTAAACCCAATACTTCTTCGTAATAAGGAATGGCTGTTTCCAGACTTTTTACAGCTATACCTAAATGTTCAATGTGTGTTATTTTCATACCTGAAGTGATAATATTGTTATAATTATTTGATGAATTCAGCAATAAATGATTTGAAAGGAGGAGAGATTAAAGAAAAAAATCCGTATTTTCAAATTTGCTGCAAAATTACTTAAAATATATCTGATGCCCAAAGAAAAAGCAAAGAAAAATGAAACAATTTTGAATGTTTTTACATTTTTATAATCTATTGTCGGGAAGCCACAAAATAAAATTTAAATTTAAATCATAAATATTTAATATATAACCACATAAGTCACATGAGTAACAAAAGTTTTTCAATAAACCCAATAGTTTTAACTGGCTTTATGATTTGCTTAGTCTCCGGACTATATTGGAGCTTCTTCTTAAGTTACTATTGTGATTTATGTGGTTTAATATTCTTTTTTGTTTTTTGTGCCGGTTTTCTGTTCCTGTGAAAGGTGCCCTTTTTCCCTCCGAATTGTTTATTACCGTGTCGGTGGATGGTTGGATTATAAGCAGGCGCTTCACCGAGTGCTGCGGGTACTGCCAGTCTGGTGATTTCTTTTTCGAGAAAATCTTCAATCCGTTTGAATTTGTATTGTTCTTCTTCGGATACAAAGGTGATTGATTTACCTTTTGCACTGGCACGGGCAGTCCGGCCGATGCGGTGAACATAGTCTTCGGCATCGTGTGGTACATCGTAATTGATTACCATGGTGATGTCGTCGATGTCGATGCCCCTGGATACGATGTCGGTGGCAACCAGGATGCTGACTCGGTTGTTTTTAAATTCGTGCATGATGTGATCTCGCTGTGACTGATCTAGGTCGGAATGCATTTCCCCGACAGAGAGCCCCATTTTGTGAAAGGTCTTGAAAAGTTCTTTCACTTTCAGCTTTGATCCGGAGAATATTAACACTTTACTGATTTCTTTGTCTGCAAACAAATGACGAATGATGCCTTGTTTTTGGGTTTCGTGACAGATATAGGCTGTTTGCTCAATGCTTTCGGGCGGACGGGAAACCGCAATCTTTACTTCGGTCGGATTGTGCAGAATGGTTTTGGCCAGGGTGCGTATCTTGGGCGGCATGGTGGCTGAAAACATAATCGTTTGTCTCTCTTTGGGCAAGCGTTTTACAATCAGCATGATGTCGTCGTAGAATCCCATGTCGAGCATGCGGTCGGCTTCATCTAAAATAAAGTATTTAACACCTGAAAAATCAATGTCATATAAATTGATGTGAGAAATGAGTCTGCCGGGAGTGGCG